>NZ_JBOEFX010000206.1:0-6784 GCF_050633125.1 Lewinella sp. | reverse complement strand
GGGTTAGAAGTGGTGGCCGTCAGGCTGTGGTACTCATGCTCGGCTCTTTGCGGCGAGAAAATACCTGCATTGTCATTCTCGGCGTAGAGGTAGTATTGTACAAAAGTATTGTTGATGGGGAGCTCTACAGCATAGGTGCCATCGTTGGCAGCGCCATCATTGTGAAGCCCATCGTCGTACATCTCAATACGGGTAAATGGAGCACCAAATTCACTGCGGTAACCCACAAAGACGGCATTCTCGTCGGCCACAAAGGCAGAAAGGGTAACGGGGGTATTGACAACCGGTGTAGGGTCAGACACGGTAATGTCGGAGATAGCTGGTGTCGTTTGGTTAAAGTCTGCCAAGCCAAGAAGGTAGGCGGCTCTGCCATCCATCAAGTTGGTGATGCCGGGTGTTGCTCCACCACCAGGTCCAGGACCGCCATTGATGTCGTTGTAGATATTGGAGAGGAAGTTGCCGTAGGTGAAAAACTTATAGTTATCTGCCTGTACCGCTGCATCAATGGTATTGTGTAGTGTTTCAGCCGTAGCCTCGTAAGAGCCGTTTTCGAAATTTTCCTCAAGAATGGTTTTACAATGCGCGATATACATGCGTTTGTACATCGGTACGCTCAACAACTTTTGCACCAGCGGAAAGTCGGAATCGTTCTGGTTGAGTAAGTGGCTCATTTGTTGTTTAGCCGTAGTACTGTTGAGGTTGCCGCTCCCTGTCATAGAAAACCGACCGAAGGATTCGTTTAAATCCCAGATGACAGGCACAAACTGGCCATAGTCGGTACGATAGAGGTAATAGTTTTGGGCGAAAGCACCAATGTAACTGTCGAGGTTGACGAGTACATTGTTTAGCGCAAGCATCCATAAGGCACGGTCTACGTCGAGAATTTGATCAATAGCATCAAGTTCATTGGAGAGCGTGTCGCACAAGTCGATCAATTCCTGCCAGCCACCATCAGACTTTAGTTCGTAAGCATCGTAGTAGTTGGTACTGTCTTGGCCGAGGTATACAAGATTGGGGAGGTCGTTGGATTGTGGCCCTGCACCGTCAGGAGGATTACACTTAATGAAGGTATTCTTTTTGGAATAAAACCTGCTATTGACAAATTTTTTGGAAATAGATTCCGAGTTGCTGTAAAGGCCAATCAAGGTTCCATTGACATAGACATTGGCATAGTTGGAAAGCGGCGCATCCATGTATTGTCTAATAATTTGGTAGGACAATACTTCCCGCAAGAAAGAAGGATCTTTAGCGACATTACTGAGTTTAATATCGGTGTAGCCATCATAATCCTGTTCTTTGTAGGTATCCAGTTCAATGTGGAAAGGATTCTTGGTCTGGTTGGCACTATAGGTACTGTTGCCCTTGTATTTTACGCCTACGCTGTCAAACACTTCACCGTTAAGGGTGACGCTTTGGGCCATGATATACCCCCCGCTTCCAGCGTATTCAGCGTCAAGTAATTGATCCCAGTTGCTTTGTTCAAAAGTGATTTCTATGGTCTGGATGTTTTCCATATTATAGAATTCTTGGGTGAAACTGTTCGTACACAACAGAAGGAAAAGGTATAATAAGTGGTTTTTCATATTTAATTTTTAAAAGATAGAATTGTGTTTGAGATGTAAACAGAGCATCTCTTAATACTGTAAGCTATATTGTTAAGACAGCTTAGTTGGAGAAATCCCCCTCTGAAAAGGTGATCTTTTTCATTTTTTTTTAAAAATAATTTCTGTAGCCAAGTAGACTTGCTTTCTTAAGCAAAAAAACATGTCTTCTGGGTAGTATGATTTTGTGATTATAATTTGATTCTCCAAGCAGGGAGTACTCGTTTTTAAGGTTAACTTAGAGCCTAAGACATCACGTTGTTCATGAGAGTTACCGTACTTATCCTTCTGTTTTTTTTTGTATTTCCTCTGGCGCAGGGGCAAATCCAGCAGTATACCTATGAGGAGGATAAGGAGCAAAGTGTTTTATTTGATAAAAATTTACGCTTCATTGTCGATCCTACGGGCGAGCTTACCATCGCTGATATATTGGCAGACTCCAGTTTAATTGTAGTTGACCCGAAGCAGACGGAGATGCCCGACACCATTTACTACCTCTGGACGAGTGTGGAGTTAAGTAATCAAAGCAATGTTTTTCGTGATGAGTTTCTTGTTGGACTGTGGAGTATTGATTCCTTGTGGACTTATACGGTTATTGGTGATCAGGTAACAAACTTGCAAATTACGGGCGAAGGGGTGTCTGTTTGGAACAAGCATCCTTCCCACATCAAGAACATGGCTGCTATCGGCCTTTTTCCTGGAGAGACGAAGTATTTTTGGTTACGTATTCGGGTTCGTGTACCAGGGATGAAGGAATATTTACACAAAGCATTTAGTATTCAACCGGCTGTATCAATCAATAAGTACATCGTAGGGAACTTTATCTGGCAGTCTTTTTACCTGGGTTTTATGGTGCTTTTTTGCCTATTGAGCCTGTATATGTACCGTCTGTTTTGGGACCGTATATTCCTTTATTTTGCTGGATTGATGCTCAGCTTTGGCGTTTATTTTATGGCTGCTAATCGAGTGTCAGATGTGCTTTTACTTGCTTATTTTCCTTATCAGGAATTTCTGTTTATGGCCTGGGCTATATCTGGGATTGTTTTTTGCTTTACCCTTTTTATTATTAATTATTTAGACTTAAGGCAACGTTACAAACGCTTCGTTACCATTGTTTTCCTCTTTGTTGTTTTTATGGAGGCTTTTGCTCATGTGGCTCCTTTTGTGATTGGTCACAATAATTCGGTGCTCTACCATAACATAATGCTCTTTTTTTGGATTGTTTTATGTTTTTTTCCTATTACGATGACTGCCAAGTTAGGAGAACCTAAAGGGAAGATGTTGTTGCGAATGGTCTTAATTCTTTTTGTTGCTTCTATCTTTCATTTACTAACAATAAACAGAATGCCTCCTGGTCCAGGAAATGCATTTAGTTTCTTTCAGTTGGGCACAATGATATTTTCGACTGTTCTATTTTATGATCTGTTTACCCGAATTGACAACATCCGCCGGGAGAAAGACCGTTTTCAGGAACTCGATCAACTCAAGTCTCGCTTTTTTGCGAATATATCGCACGAGTTTCGTACGCCATTGACCCTCATTATGGGGCCGTTAAATCAGTTGAAAGACAAACAGACAGTAGCTGAGGATCGCAAACTCATGGGGTTGATGCACCGAAATGCAGAACGCCTATTGAGCTTAATCAATCAAATACTGGCTCTATCTAAATTGGAAGCCGGTAAGATGAAACTGGACTTGCAGCAGGTAAACTTCCCTGCCTTGCTGAAAGGAATCGTCATGTCCTTCGAGTCACTGGCCGAACAAAAAGGGGTACGCCTGAACTTTGCCAGTGAAGTAGATGAATTGGAGGTTTTAGTTGATCCCAATAAAATTGAACAAATATTTAATAACCTCCTGTCTAATGCTTTTAAATTCACAAAAACCTCGGAGGATGTAGCAGTACTACTCACGGTAAAAGAGGATTGGATAACAGTACTCGTAAAAGATACCGGACGAGGAATTCCTGCTGATCAATTGCCTCACATTTTTAACCGATTTTTTCAGGTAGAAGATGCAACATCAGAGGAAGTACCCGGTACGGGGATAGGCCTGACTTTGGTAAAAGAACTGGTCAATCTGCATGGTGGAACAATCACGGTGCGAAGCATTGAAAACAAAAGAACTTCTTTCCGGCTCCGTTTTCCTTTGAATAAAAATGAATCGAATGAGGGGGTGACAGTATCGTCATCGTTTGTTTTTCCTAAAAAAGAGCAGGTGCCATCAGCAGGCAGTTCGCCTTCCTATTTACCTATTGATCGCCACACGAGCACCACTCCGCTGGTCTTGATTATTGAAGACCATGAGGATGTGCGCTTTTATATAAAACAGAACCTACGGCAGGATTACCACTTGTTAGAAGCCGCAGACGGGCAAGATGGTATCGACAAAGCTCTGGAGCACCAGCCCGATCTCATTATCAGTGATGTGATGATGCCCAAGAAGAACGGTTACGAAGTATGCCGCACGTTGAAAAATGACCAACGCACCAGCCACATACCTCTAATATTATTGACGGCCAAAGCAGCACGCGAAGAGAAACTACACGGCCTGGAAGAAGGTGCGGATGATTATTTACTTAAACCTTTTGATACCGAAGAACTCCAATTGCGCGTACGTAATCTCATCGCTTCCCGCCAGCAACTACGCCAGCAGCGTACAGTACCCGCAGAGCAAGCTGGTATTGATCCTCAACTGAACACAACAGATCGTGCTTTCCTGGAGGGAGTATACTCAATTCTTGATATCCATCTTGATAATGAACAGTTTAGCGTAGATGTATTAGCCGAGGAAGTTGGTATGAGCCGTCGACATCTGAATCGTAAACTCAGCGCTCTTACCGACTTGTCGGCCAATCCATTTATTCGAAACTATCGATTACAAAAAGCACTTCTGATGCTTCAGCGGCAAGAAGGAAATGTGTCTGAGGTTGCCATTGCTACAGGCTTTAGCAGCACTGCTTATTTTGTGAAGTGCTTCCGCGAAAAATTCGGACAAACACCAGGTAGTTTGTAGCCAGCGCGCAGCAAACAAGGACGTGGTGCAGCAGTGGTACCTCAGGTAATAACGGATGGCCCGGTGCCGATCCCGACTGCATCAGTCGGGAGAAGGTATGGCTCCTGATTATCATAAGCTAAAATCTCTAGCTTAGGAAGATTGCTATGGAAAAATCAGCTTGCTGTCCCGTTTTTTATATAAATGTCCCAAAATTCTTACTCCTTTCCTGAAATTGATACAAGTCGACTGGTTTGTAATAACGCTCCGCTTGGTTTTGCCCACACCTTTGGGTCAAGCACGGAAAAGTACCGTGTGACACTTTTTTAATTATCAAAAAGCAATACCATGCAATTAAGTACTATTACACTTACCTTATTTTTCCTGGTCGTAGTTTGGACGACGGCCGGAGCACAAATTATCCTTACTTCAGAAAACAGTACCCCTCCGGCAGGATATACGGATAGACTTTATTTTGGGTTCACGGATGGAATAACGGTCCCCACGGGGGGAGCAGCCCAGGTGTGGGATTACGCCGATGTTGATTTTGACTTTCCGCGGGTTACCTACGTCACTGATGAGCGAGACAGTCCTATTTTTACTCAAGCATACAGCAGTGGAACAGGCTATCTTAAGTTCCAGGAGTTTGAAGCCGATGCAGTACATTACGAAGGAGCTGATGAGGAAGGCTTTTACGCTGTAGGGCGATTGATTGAGGAGACTGGCTACCCACTTACGACGATTACTGGTAACCCTGACGATACCTTCCTGTTTTTAGCAGACACGTTCACTTACGAAGGCCGGATAAATGTGTTGTCATTTCCGATGACCTACCAGGACACTTATGAAAGTGACCGTATTGAACGAACGAATCTTGCTTTAACCGTTGCAGCCTTTGGGCTCACCAATGCGCCAGTTGAATCTCGCCGTTACTACACCGAAAGCCACTCTGTGATTGGTTATGGGCAGGTGATCATTCCACTAGAGGATCATAGTCCTTCTCCTCCGATTGATGTACTACTCGTGCAAATAGATGCTACGGCAATTGACAGTTTCTTTATCGGAGGTATGGTTGCACCACCCAACTTAACGGCACCTTTCGGGGTAAGCCAGGGAATGGTTTCCACCGAGCAGGTGTTTGTCTTTTTAACGCCAGGTATGGAAGCACCTGTGGTACGTATAAACTTTGGAGCAGGCGGCGCAGAGGATTTCATTTATCGCCCCCGGGCTGCTGATTTGGTCTCCAGTACCCGCGAATTGAGCACCGCTCGCTTGCGTATCTCTCCTAATCCTGTACCTCGTGGCGGAAGTTTAAAGGTGCAGATAGATCAGGAATTTGCAGTAGGCTCCATGCGCTTACTCAATCAGCAGGGGCAAATGATTAGCGTTCCCGAAGTAAACACCCAAGGCAAACAATGCACGGTAGAAATTCCTTCACAATTGCCAGCAGGGGTTTACTACCTACAAGCTATTGACTTAAACGGTCGTATGATACCGGCTCAGAGGATCGTCGTACAATAATAAATGATGTAACGTTTTAGTAAACGGGCAGGCTACCATCAGGGGGATGGATAGCTTGCCCGTTGTTTTTTACGAAACAATTTTTAAACTATTTATTACCTTTCTTTTCTTTGTCTAGCACTCCTTCGTTAACTTCACAAGAAGGTACATTCACAGATAAATAGCTGTCATTCATTGTACTTTTGGAACAAATTTCAGTAATTCGTGTTTCACTACAATAGTTGATCTTGTAAACTATTTCAAACGCAACCTTTTGATAGATAAGAACAATAATTTTCATCCTTTGGGTAAAATTTTTGGTGAATTAGCAAAAGCTTATGCTAACCACTTTATAGAGCAATTGAAGGACTTTCCGCTGAAACGTTACTATTACCCTTTAGTGGTCATTGAATCTTACCAAGGTGATATCAATCAAACATTGCTGGCTGAAGAACTATTCTTGGACAAAGCTTCCATCGTAAGGATGCTGGATTACCTTGAAGCGGAAGAATGTATCCGTCGTGTTCAGAATCCGCAGGATAGGCGCGCTCACCTATTGGAGCTTACTCCCAAGGCAATAGCCATGATCCCTGACATTAAAAAGGCTTTACAGAAGAGCAACGAAACCTGTATAAAAGAGGCAGAGGCTCTTGGAATCACCAATATTGACGTTGAAGTTGTCTAAAAATGAT
>NZ_JBOEFX010000205.1:0-1332 GCF_050633125.1 Lewinella sp. | reverse complement strand
ATGATAAATGGGAAAGAACAGGCCTTGCAGCAGGTACTTACTACGTAGAAGCTACACATACGGCGGCTACACCTACTACTAGCTGTACTACTTCCCTATTCGAGTTTGAGATCGAAGATCAAACCGTTGATCCTATCATGGACATAGTTATCACTCCTCTTACTGGCGTAGATACTAGCTGTGATCCAGATGCTAATGAAGGAAATGGTTCCTTCGATTGGTCAATCACCAATGCTGCTGCTGCGGGTAATGGCTCGTTCAGCTTCCAATGGTATGCCGGTTCTGTGGGGGGTACTGGTGCACTCGCAGATGGAGCCTCTATTACTAACGCTTCGGGTACTGTTGATGGCATCATTGATGGAGTTGAAACAGTGATCTATGGATCTACTTTCAGTGGTATCGATGGTAATGCCGATGGGAATGGATTCTATACCCTTAGAATCACCAACCTGGCTAACCCTAGTGCAACTTGTTTCACTGATGTAACTGTGGAGATGACCGAACAGGTGCCGGACATTACGGTAACTCCTTTAGCTGTAAACGCTGCAGCTTTCGTGAATACGCCTAATACGAACTGTAGTGCACTCTTCAATGGCGCTTTCCTAGTCAATGATGTAACACTCAATGGAACAGCTGCGGGTAATACCGCAGGATATACCTTCGAGTACTTCAAAACTGGTGGAGCTGCCCATGGTGGCACACATGTACCTGGTGCGGCTTCCATTACTGGACTTGAAGATGGTGATTACTATGTAGTCATTACCAATGGAGACCAATGTACTAGTGGTCAGCATAACTTTACTATCGATGACAACTCGGTAGATCCTATTGTAATTGAACTGGCTAACACTTCAGACTCTAACTGTAGCTCGCCTGGAGCCAATACTGGTAATGGTAGCTTATCGGTGCAACTACAAAGTGGTGCAGCAGTGACTGACTACTCTTACGTTTGGTACAGAGGTACTGATACCTCTGATGGAGACTACTTAATCACTACTGTAGCAAGTACTAATGCGCAACAAGGATCAGCTGTGCAAGATGGTGGTACAGGAAACTCAATCTCTGCCTTGGCTCCTGGACAATACACTGTCATCGTAACTGATACTCAAATCGATGGCACCAATGACAACTGTCCCTCGACTACTACTTTCACGATCAACAATGAACCACAAATTCATGAAATCACCAATGTAACAGAAGTGCACATTACTGACTGTGCAACTACTGGGTCTGCATCTATCGAAGATATCGATATTGGACTGGATGATCAGGCAGATTATGATTACACTTGGTACTTAAGTGATGCGGTAACTCCTATTGCACAAGGAACTG
>NZ_JBOEFX010000204.1:0-935 GCF_050633125.1 Lewinella sp. | reverse complement strand
CCCGCAAGCTCAACGTTCCCGGAGAAGACTTACCGAAAGTGAAACACTACTATGATGATGCGCATCCTTACGTGGGGCAGGATGTCTTGGTGGTAGGGGCCGCTAATTCTGCTTGTGATGTCGCATTGGAAACTTATCAGAAAGGGGCGACGGTAACCATGGCCATTCGGCAGCACGAACTATACCCTAAAGTAAAATATTGGATCAAACCCAATGTTGAAAACCGCATTGCAGAGGGAAGTATCAAGGCGCACTTTAATACAGAAGTAAAAGCTATCTACCCTGATCGTGTAGAACTTGAAGGGCCCGACGGGGCATTTACGATTCCCAATGATTTTGTTTTGGCCATGACGGGCTACGAGCCAAACTATACCCTTTTAGCGGCTTTAGGTTTGCCTATTTCCGACGATGACGCTGCANNTGCCGTTGCATAATGAAGAAACACTGGAGACTCCTTTGCCAGGTGTTTACCTTGCAGGAGTGGTTTGCGCGGGAAGAAGAACGAGCAAGCTGTTTATCGAAAATACCCGCGATCATGGAGATATTATTATTGAGCAAATCCGTGCTAGAAAAGAGGTTTGCGGAGTGTAAGTTCCAGACAATATTTATGAGTTCAGATTAATAATTCCAGCGGTTTTAGAACAGATGAAGATTAGTCAGAAAACTGACTTTGTGTACATAGGCTATTCAACTATTGAAAATGAAGCATTTCTAGCTGAGATTATAGATTTTGGTCTAAACCCTTATGACTTATTTAAATCTNNCTGATAGCTCAGTAGTAAGAAGATTTCAAGAATTAAGGAGGTCATATCCAAATAATGACATATCTGAGTTGATTCAATTGAAAATTACGGAATGGGATAGAATCACAATGAGTGAGGAAGACTTTGCGAGGAGATATCCTAAGGAAAACCTTTTAAACCAATTAGATACGT
>NZ_JBOEFX010000203.1:0-845 GCF_050633125.1 Lewinella sp. | reverse complement strand
AGTTGTTTTGCTCCTATTGATACTTTCCGGCTACAGATCAACCTGAACATGACCAATGAAGACCTCAACCCTACCGGCGTTTTCATTATTGGTGATTACTTTGGCCTTCCTGGCATGACGCCTCTTTATGATGGCGACGGAGATGGTATCTACAGCAATTTCTTTGACCTACCAGAGACTTTCACGACCTATTACAGTTTCACCAATGGCAGCAATTGCCCTGGAACCACCTGCTACGAAGACTTGAGCGGGCAACCCTGTGCTAACCCTGACCAGAATAATTTCCGCTATTTCGGACCGCTTACTTCCGACACAGTTCTTAATCTTTGTTTTGGTGAATGCCAATTGGCAGCTTGCTTCCCTCCTGCTGATTCGGTAAACATCACTTTTAATGTCAATATGGGCCCCGTGGCTACTTCACCGGAAGGAGTATACTGGCTCAATAGCTTTGAGGCTCCTGGGGAGTTTCCTTTGACCGACATGAATCAAGATGATATTTACACCTTCACGATTCGACGGCCAGAAGGTTTCTCTACCTATTATAGTATTGCAAATGGCACCTGCCCAGATCTCAGTTGCCTCGAAGATTTGGAAGGACAGGCCTGTGCTGATCCTTTCGAACTCAATTACCGTTTGCTTGATCCCGTTTACAGTGATACTATATTGAACCTCTGCTTTGCCAGCTGTGACACCATCAATTGTATTGCACCCATTGATTCTGTGCAGATTCAAATCAACGTCAACATGGCTGCTGTAGACGTGGCCGCAGAAGGTGTCTATCTCGTAGAAGGCGCTTTTGGTGCCCCTGGCATCAACCCCATGGACGATTCTGATGGCGACGGTGT
>NZ_JBOEFX010000202.1:0-17422 GCF_050633125.1 Lewinella sp. | reverse complement strand
AAATTTCCCAACAAGCTCTTATCTTGGATTACTTTTAAAGACTAGTATAACAGGAGCCGCTGAGGAACCTTTCCTTCGCCGGTCATTCTCAAAACCAATCTACATGCCTACCAAATTCAAACTCCTGGCCCTTTGTGGCCTCTTTTTATGGAGCGTCTCTTCTTTCGCTCAGGAAACAACAAAAAATCAACCCGATTTCAGTGGCATCGAATGGCGCAGTATCGGCCCGGCCTTCATGTCGGGGCGGATTGCGGATATTGCCATCCACCCGCAAGACGACAATGTTTGGTACGTGGCCGTGGGGTCTGGCGGCGTCTGGAAGACGGAAAACGCAGGCGTCACATGGGCTTCTATTTTCGAGGGCCAAGGTGCTTACTCGATCGGCTGCGTGACCATCGATGCGCGCGACCCCAACCGTATTTGGGTCGGTACTGGCGAGAACGTCGGTGGCCGACACATGGGCTACGGCGATGGCATCTACCTCAGTACCGATGGCGGCCAAAGCTGGGAAAACAAAGGCTTGGAAACCTCTGAGCACATCTCCAAAGTTGTGGTACACCCGGATGATTCCGACGTACTGTGGGTAGCGGCGCAAGGGCCACTGTGGAGTAAAGGTGGCGAACGCGGCATCTTCAAAAGCACCGATGGCGGCACCACCTGGAACCGTACCCTCGGCGATGAAGAATGGACTGGCGCGACTGATTTGTTGATTGATCCTCGCAATCCTGATGTGCTTTATGCGGCTACTTGGCAGCGTCATCGTACGGTAGCGGCCTATATGGGCGGTGGCCCCGGTACGGGTATTTATCGTTCTACCGATGGTGGCGATACCTGGGAAGAACTCACGAATGGCCTGCCTAGCGGGCCGATGGGTAAGATAGGATTGGCCATCTCACCACAGCAGCCCGATGTGTTGTATGCTGCTATTGAACTCAATCATCGTACAGGTGCGGTTTATCGCTCGGCCAACCGCGGTGCGAGTTGGGAACAGCGCTCCGAGGCTGTTTCGGGTGCTACCGGGCCGCATTACTATCAAGAACTTTATGCCAGTCCGCACCAGTTTGATCGCTTGTACCTGATGGATGTACGTGTGCAGGTATCTGACGATGGTGGCAGTAATTTTCGCCGTTTGCAGGAACAGCATAAGCACTCGGATAACCATGCGTTGGCTTTCCGTGCTGATGATCCCGACTATCTGTTGATGGGCACGGATGGTGGTTTGTACGAAAGTTTTGACTTGGCGAAAAACTGGCGCTTTATGGCCAATTTGCCACTGACGCAGTTTTACAAAATTGCAGTAGACGATACCGAGCCTTTCTACAATATTTATGGTGGAACCCAGGACAACAGCACCGAGGGCGGCCCTTCTCGTACGGATAAAGTGCAGGGAATTCAAAACTCCGATTGGAGCGTTGTGCTCAATTGGGATGGTCATCAACCGGCAACCGAACCCGGTAATCCAGATATCGTTTACGCCGAAAGGCAGGAAGGCACCTTGTCGCGCATTGATATGACGACGGGCGAAGTCATTGATATTCAGCCCCAAGCCGCGCCCGGTGAAGATTACGAGCGTTTTAATTGGGATGCACCGATCTTGGTGAGCCCGCACAATCCGTCGCGCATTTACTTTGCTTCGCAGCGGGTATGGCGTTCAGATAATCGCGGTGATAACTGGGAGGCCATTTCTGGCGACCTTACGCGCGATCAGGAGCGCTTAACGCTTCCGATCATGGGCGGCACCCAAAGCTGGGACAATGCCTGGGATGTGAACGCCATGTCGAATTACAATACGATTACCTCGTTGGCTGAGTCGCCGGTGCAGGAAGGTTTGCTGTATGCAGGAACGGACGACGGCATGCTGCAAGTGACCGAAGATGGTGGTCAAAATTGGCGCAAAATTGAATGGTCCAACGTCAAAGGTGTACCCGCCACGGCTTTTGTCAATGACGTGAAAGCCGATCTTTTCGACGCCAATACCGTCTACGTGGTGTTGGATAATCACAAGTACGGCGACTATAACCCTTACCTCATTAAGAGCACGGATGCTGGCCGTACGTGGACGAAACTAGGTGCTGACTTGCCTGAAAGAACGCTGCTATGGCGGATCGTGCAGGATCATGTCAATGGGCAGTTGCTATTTTTAGGAACTGAATTTGGCGTTTACGTATCGGTTAACGGAGGCGAGCAGTGGCACGCGCTTAAGGGCGGTTTGCCGACGATTTCTTTCCGTGATCTTGCTATCCAGCGGCGCGAAAACGATCTGGTGGGAGCTTCTTTCGGGCGTGGTTTGTTTGTGCTGGATGATTATACGGCCTTGCGTGCTGTGAACGAGGCGCAGTTGGCAGAAGCCGCTACACTCTTTACGCCACGCGATGCATGGTGGTACATTCCACGTTCTCACTTGGGTTTTGATGAGCCGAAGGGTGACCAGGGTGCTGACCATTTTGTAGCACCTAACCCCGACTTTGGGGTGGTATTTACTTATTACTTGAAAGACGGTTACACAAGCGCCAAGGAAGTTCGCCAAAAAGCCGAAAAAGAGGCCGAAACGGTGACGTTTCCTGGTTGGGATGCGCTGGAAAAAGAAGATTTAGAGGCGGCTGCCAAAGCCTACCTTTTGGTGAGCAATGCAAAAGGCCAGATCATTCGCAAGGTAGACTGTTCGACCTCGGGCGGCTTTCACCGCGTTGCCTGGGATTTGCGCCATGCCTCACCGGGAGCGATTACTGGCGATGATTTTGGAATGCCTGGCCGACTGGCAATGCCTGGGGAGTACACGGCCGCAATGTATCAGCAGGTAGACGGAAAGGTGAGCAGTTTGTCGGCTCCCGTTACGTTCACCGTGAAGCGACTGAGAGAGGGGGCATTACCTGGTGCTGCGCCTGCCGAAGTGGAAGCTTTTTGGCAATCTTTTGAGAAAACTTTTGCTGATTTTACCGCTTTAGCGGCTAAATTGGACGATGCCGATAATTATGCCGAGCGATTGGCCACAGGCCTGGAAAACACGCCAGGAGCAGCCAATGCAATGCGCGAAACGCTAGCTGGTTTGGAAAAGGAAATGTACCAGATGGAAAAGGCGATTGGTGGAGACCCTAGAAAATCTCAGGTAGGCGAAAAGAACCCGCCGGTGGTTTTCGACCGTATTTTTGCCGTTATGCGCGGGGTGGAACGCTCTACTTATGGCCCCACGGCCATGCACCGTATGAGCTTGGATGCTGCCAATGCGCAGATAAAAGAGATTACGACCGCCCTCAGCCAGTGGAAGGCATTAGCTTCTCAATTGGGTAAGGACATTCAGGCCGCTGGTGGGCCTTGGGTGATGGAGTAGGGGGACTCTTTCGCTGGTTTTGTTAGCCACTGAAGCACAGGTTTTTTCTGTGTGCTTCAGTGGCTTTTTTTTGAACCATAGAAGGGATTATAAGGGCATATAGTTACTCCCGTTTAATGAAAAATATATCTTTATAACATTGATTGTTTTAAAGCCTGCCTTAGTTCCAGAACTTGGTTATTCCGTCTCTGGTATTGATGACAAATGGCAGTTCAGAGCCAAGGTTGGTTTCACAACCCTCTCCACACGGCAGGATACTATTTTTAATTACGGTGTCTTAGTTTCATCAGGAGCTACAAGTTCCTACCAGTGGTGTTTATCAGACGTCAACGTTTAGCGGGGTGGCTCTCAATGCTAGCAATGTTTTTATCAGTTATCACACGGGGTTTCAGCAAGGTACTGCTCAGGTTGACCAACCTGTTTATGTAGAAAAAACCGGCGAACAGGATTACCTCATATCCTTCTGTGACATGGAGTGTACTCTTGGCGGTTCGACCGTGTTTAGTTTTACGGGACAAGTGAGGGTGCAGGGTTAGTGGGGGCGTTGCGCCGTGATTTACGGAGAGTTCCGCAGCTTCCTCAGGTTAAGCGTGCTTTTCAAGTATATACACCTGGTAATAAACGGGGGATTCTACTCTTTTCTAAAAGGTAATTCTTTGTGAAATTTGCTTTTGAAAGTAAAGCTTTAGCAGGCTGCTGAAGCTTTTATCTACATCTAAATCCTACTTAACTTATTTTTCATGGCTATTACAACTGCTGTTTACGGAGGGGGACCATTTTATCCAGGCACTGGATCAGTACTTGGAAACCTCAAATACACCAACTTTTCTACAATTGTATGTTGGGCAATTCATGTTCATTCTAATGCCGACCTTTACTTCAACGGTACCTTAATTGTATCGGGAGGAAAGTATGTAGGTGACCCTAGTTGGCCACAGGAACTTCAGGATTTGAAGAATGGCGGGGCTGTTAATCGTATTCTTTTTTCCATAGGAGGTTGGGAAACCAACGATTTTTACCACATCGCCGATTTGATCAAAGCTCATGGCACTGGAGCAGATAGTCCTTTGTATCAAGCCTTTGCTTCCTTGCATAATGCAATCCCCACAATAGATGGTATGGATATGGATGATGAAGGTAATTATGATCATGATACTATTGTGGCATTTTCTCAAATGTTGGCCGAAATTGGTTACAAAGAGGTAACTTTCTGCCCCTACACTTCCATTTCGTTCTGGCAGGGGTGCTTGGAAACACTAGAAAAAACCAACCCAGGGTTTGTAACCGCATTCAATTTGCAGTGCTATGCAGGTGGAGCAGGTAACTTGAATGACCTTCAGCCTTGGATTGATGCTGTTAAGTGTGTACTACCCGCTAATAGTAACCCTGCCGAATTTATCGTTCCTGGGCTATGGTGTAAGCATGGAGACGGATGTAGTGCCGGAATGTCTGCACAGGAGATTGAAACACAATTTAATGCTTATAAAACTCAAGGCATCAGAGGAGGTTTCATTTGGCTTTATGATGACATCATAAAATGTGGAAATGATCCAAAGTCCTACGCAGATGCTATTATTCAAGGATTGTCTTGATTAGGCTGGTCTTTTAAAGTGATTGCCTGATAAATATTAGGACAAATATAGAGTCGTTTTTGAAGCAAGTTAACAGCTTATTCAGAAACGACTCTACTGGTGGGGTTTAGATAATGGAGTAGATTTCGTTCGGCTATCAGGGAGAATTCTACTTCTTCACCAGCTTTTGCGTCAATATCCCTTCCGATGTATTTACCTGAACGAGATAGAGACCACTACTCAATCTTGCTAGGTCAAGGCCTATTTCTTGCTTGTTGGAGTCGTTTGATTCCGTAAGGACAGCTTTGCTATTGATGTCGTAGATGGTAATGCTTTTTATCTTTTCACCAGCAATAGTGACCCTTGAAGTTGTGGGGTTGGGGTAAATATTGATGTGTAATTTTTTTTCTGGTGACAGTTGTTGTGAGGATAAAATAATGCCATCAATGGTCATACTTTGAAACCAGATATTGAGTTTCCCATTTCTGGTATCGCCCCAGGTTGTGTTTATGATATCATCTTGCATTTTTATACACATGAAGTCATTGCCAGCACTTTCCAAGACGACATCAAAAGCGACGGTTTCATTGGTGATTTGAAAGTTTGGAGAGAAGTTTAGGGAATCTTTCGCTCTGTAGGTGGCCCAAATTTCTGATGCTGTTTGATAGCTACCATCTGTCCCATTTCTTCGGTCTCTCCAACTTACGACCAGGTCGCCATCATTATCAAAATCACCCCAAAGCATATCTTGCATCCTGTTGTTTCCGATAGGAGCATCATTCAATTTTAGGGGTTCAGACCAATCGATACCGGCGTTGGCTGTTTCTATCATAAAAACATCTAAATTGCCATAGTCAGCTCCCAAAAATAGGTAGACCAAATGGTTGTCGTCTGCCGGATCAGATAGCAAAAGGGGAGCCTTCTTGGCATTTGGGTAGTCCGTAGTAGTCGCAGGTTCCGTTTGGACTGGAATGTTTTTATGATCTAAAGTATTTCCTCCGTCATCAGAGGATACGTGAAATGCTTGTAAAGAAAGACTTTGTGTCAACACAAAAGAAGGATATACACCATGAAAAACGCCGGCATTATTTACTGCCGGAGAACACATGGGGAATGGGTTTAAGTTGCCCGCCAGCCAGCCAATTGTATCCAGGTATCGACTTGAAAAAGTATTCCCCCCATCATTTGAAAAAGACAGGTATGGATGGAAACTGGGTTCTGTTCTGTTTAAATTAAAAGTGGTCAAGTAGATTGCTGTTGATTCACCGCTGGTAGATTGGTCGATCACCATCCATGGCCGGTCTATTGGCCACTTGGGACCATCATAGTCGGTATTGATAACCGCTGTCGGTGAACCCCATGAGACTCCTCCATCCGTTGATTTACAGAGGTATACGCCACCCGTTACGGGCGGCGTTGTGCCGGTAAAATCAATATAACTGATAAAGGCCTCCCCATTTGCATTGAATGCAATGCATGGATCAGCAGAACTGTAGTTGGAAACCGTATGCGGAAGTTCAGTGACGGAAGTCCACGTTTGCCCACCATCAAAACTTGTTTTGGTCTTGATCTTAAACTGATTAAAGACATCAATCCACCCCATCCAGGCAACGACCAAGTGCTGAGTATCATTGGGATCGATGGCTAAGTAGGGTTCTCCATCAAAAACATCGCCATTCGATAAGTTTTGGTTCTGCCCAATGACGAAAGCCTTAAACATTAGGATAGTGATAATTATTATTACTGGTTTCTTCATGTTTAAAGACTGTTAATGAGGTTGTTGACTGTAATTGAATAGCTCATTGATTTGGGCGTTACACTAGAACGCTAACAATGAGCTAAAGCGAAACGTATGAACTTACCTGCCGAGAAAAGCGGAATACATCCAAACTAATTTTTCCTGAGCACGAATGTAATCACTCATCAAAGCATTGGTACCTTCATCATTTGCTTCTTCTGAGATAGTTAGCAATTCTCGTTGCATTTTTATGATGACAGAAAAAGATTCTAAAATATTATTCACTGCCTTTACTCCGTCGGATACTTCTGAGCTCTCTTTGATTTGAGAAGCCTTTTTGTAGTCCGAGTATTTATGGTTTGGGGAATGCCCAAGTGTTAATATCCTTTCTGCAACTTCATCTATTTTTAATAAAAGGTCATTGTACAGTTCCTCAAACTTCACGTGAAGTTCAAAGAATTTTTCGCCCTTGATATTCCAATGGTAACCCCGTACATTTTGGTAAAAAATAGAATATTCTGCCAAAAGCGTGTTGAGTTTTCTGGCAAGGATTTTGGATTCAGACTTTGTTAATCCGATTGCGTTTAACTTTTTCATCTTGTATTTTTTTTGATTCTCGGGGTTTTCGGTAGCCCGCATATTTCTACGGACTTTTGTCGAAAGCCTAGCTTATGTAATTCAATAAATAATTACGATTAAAATAGATGAAAAGTTCTATGTAGTATGTAATATAAATCACATAATATTTGATCATTTAATCTCTTCAATTCGCCCATGTATTTGGGTTAAAACATCGAATAAGGAATCGAAATTTGCGCAGGAGTTTGTCAGATGAGAGAGGTATAGGCTAATCAAATTTTCGGCCTCCCTGTTTTTGAGTAGCTGTGTTAAGGAACGGTACCCTTCCTCGTCGAGTATTGGTTGATCAAGGTAAATATCAAGATCAGCATACCTGGTGTTTTTCAAAAGGAATGGTTTTACCAGATGTATTTGATAATTCCTCGTCGTTTCATCGGTAATGTTACATTGGGCCTTGTAGTAGTTGAAAAAAGTAATCAACTGGTTCAGCTTGGTGTCATTGATCTGAGACAAGTACCCTTTAGATACAAATTCATCAATGACAGGGAATTGAAAAGACAATGATTCTGACTCTGTCAGGAACCGTATTTTTTTTGATAATGCTCCCAGCGAATCAGCTTGCCCGTTTACAATGATACTTCGCGCAACAACTAAGCTAGGAATCATGGAGTCTTTGGTGATTAGTGAGTTTCCCTTGATAAATTCACTGTTAGTATTAATCTCTTCTTGTATCCTTTCAAAATACGTTTCAATCTCCAGGTTTGTTTGATAAGCTTGGTTCCAGTTGTTCAAATAAACGGCAATCATCACACCGATAACAACAATGAGTATCTCGCCAATGGAGTATTTGAAATAGTTCTTTATTTTTTTCTGGGTAACTGCTTGAAGTCTAAATTTTCTAAAAAGCTTCATTGCGATAGTAGATGATTCCTTGACAAAAGTAGTTTCTTGATATTTTCTAGCTCCTTTAATAACCTCGGAGTTTACTCATTACGGCATTCTTTCTTTTGAATACTTTGGAAAAAGAGAAGGTCAGTATCTAACCCGTAGTCGAGTACATTTTTTTGTGTCGCTATTGATATGTTTTCACAGGCTTTGGTTAAATCTCCTTTTTTCTTGTAGTATTGATAGTAATTATAATAGATAAAAGGATTTTCTGCATCGAGTTCTAATGCTTTTTCTAGGGCGCCTTTAGCCTCGTCCAGCCGGTCTAGATTAAGTAATGCAGATGCTTTGTTATTATAGATGAAGGAATGCTCAAAGCCTTGGGCTAGCACATTGTTAAGCATTTCTAAACCTTCTTCGTTCTTTTTATTTTCAATTAGTGCTAAAGCAAGTGTTACGCTAATTTCGGGGTGACCTACATTATAGCTGAGTGCTTTTTTATAGGCAACGATTTCTTGATCGGGTTCTTCGTTAAATTCATGGATACTTCCTTTTAACCAATATCCATCGCAATTTATTAAAGGAGAATTCGTCTTTTCGGTCTCGAAAATTCGTTCTAGGTTAGCCTTTGCTTTTGAAATTTGTTCTAAATCCCAATAACATAAACTTTGGGCAAGTAAATATGCTGGACGTTCTTTATCATTCTTTAAGATACCGAGTTGCAATTCCTTTATAGCTTCTTCGGCCTTGCCTTGTCTGATTTTATCTCTGGCAAATTCTAAGATTAGAGCATCGTTATCTTGGGCTATTAAAAATAATGGTGATAATAATAAACAGAGAATGAGTGTTAATCGATACATAAAAAAGGTTGTAATTACTTGTTTACTGAAGTAGGATTTACTTGTTCGATACGCTACACTACCCGCAAAATCTTCTCCATTTTCCGCCCTCTGGCCAGTTCTTCCACCAACTTGTCTAAATACCTTGTTTGCTTTGTTAATGGGGTCTCGATGTCTTCTATCCGGTAGCCACAGATGACACCCTTGATTAAATGGGCATTGGGATGCAGGGTAGCATCCTCAAAGAATTTTTCAAAGGTTACTTTGTTTTCAATCAGTTCTTCCAGCTTTTTTAAATCGTAACCGGTTAGCCATTCAATGACTTGGTGCAATTCTTCTTTCGTTCTTCCCTTTTTCTCAACTTTGGTAACATAATGTGGATATACCGAAGAGAATGTCATTTTCGCTATGCGCTCATCGTGCTCGGGTGTGGTGCTCATATTGCAGGTTTTTATTATTTATAGGGTGCGGTGGTTATTTTAATCTTTTGTTCTACGCCTTTTTCATAAATGGACTCCTCATACAGTACCGAAGGGTAAGTATTGTATACAGCAGCGTAAGTATGTTGTAGGTAAAGCGTATGCTTAATGGTAAATATACCCCAAAGTTCATTGGATTGCAACCGAAGGTTTGGCCGAATAGAGAATGGAAACCTTAAGTACATAAGGCAGAGAGGAGGCACCATTAGCCCATCGTAAAGCCTTCTTGTGTTTCCCGAAAAACAGTAAGCCATGGTGGTGTTCATGGCTTACTGGTTGTAATGATTGGTGTCGTTTTATTGGTTTAGAGCTGTTTTTTAAGCACTGACCAATGTTCTTTCTGCTTGGATGGCCTTCGGGAATAGAATGTTATTCTCCAGATGGATGTGTTTATGCAGGTCGTTTTCGAATTCACTGAGCATTGCAAATGCTACTCGATAGGTAGTGCAAGCATCTTGCGGTGGATTATAATTATCACTTAATGCTGCTATTTTTCTAAATCGCTCCCCTTCATTGTCATGCTCGTGCATCATCATGGTAATGGGGTTTTGTATCGTACCAAAGGGAGGTCTTTGGCCGTTTCCGTCACTTGCCATTTTGCGTACATAAGGGAATAAAATGGTCTCTTCCTTCTCCATGTGTGCCGTCAGTTCATTGGCAGAAGCGGTAAACAAGGCTTCGATTTCTATCAACTCCGGATGACGATCACCATGAACTTTGGCTATTTTATTTAAAAATGCACGGAGTTCAGGAATCTTTTTTTCTACATATCTATGGTGCTTTTTTTCGATATAATCGGCAAGCAAATCCATGTCCCATGATTGAAAATCAATGGTGCCCTCACTAGCAACCTGAGCAACTTGGTTCAGTTCCTCAACCAGGGTATCTACATTGAGGTTGTTCTGTATGCAGACTTCGTTTATACTCCTGTTGCCTTTGCAGCAAAAATCAATACGATGCGATTTAAAAACTGAAGCTGTACGAAAATCCTTTGCAACAACTTCTCCGACAATATTTTCTTTTGAAAAATTCATGCCATTGGTTTTTTATGATTTAAAAAGCTTTATTCCAAAAATCATTAAGCAAGTGACCTTGATAACTTCCATTCCGATATAGCAAAAATGTAAGTTAGAACTAGGCACGTTTCGCCCTTGTATATGCATTTCTGCACGGATGTCCAATGCTGGAAGCAACCATGTAGACTGTAAGACGACAATGAGAAAAGGGAGAAAGAACAACAAATGCTCCCATTTTATTTTTTTGATGCCCCCAAAAACCATGCTCGCAATAATGACAATGGACAGAACCAACTCCACTTTGTTGAGCGCATTGAATACCAACCTGCCAATACCGAGCCCTAATGGTAATGTGATACCCGGTGCTTGAAATTTTAGCCATGCTTCCATAAAGCTGATGGCTCCAACGAAACCAACCCAAATGAAAACGGAGGCAATGGCTATGGGATATTTTATGGTCAATTTCATGGTACAAATATAGGGTTGTTTTATTAATAACGGATCTATTTGTCCGAGATAAAAGCAATATTACAAACCAATGACAGTGCCAGCTCTAAATCTGTTTTTAAGCATGTCCAGAATGAATCTAATACCCAACAATAAATTATTAACCGCCTGCGGAAAAGAATCCTGCTTGAACTGTAAGAGAAGGCCTCTTTCCCTTGTTATGGATAATAAAGTCGGTCATAAGCGGGTATTTAAAGCAAAATAATAGCCAACACTGGAATAATTAGAAGGCAGTTCATTCTGTTGTAACCGACAGTTGGCTGCCTTCATTTAAGCTCTTTTTTTGGACTTTTAGATGAACTTTAATAAAGTTATACCCTGTAGTGATGCCCTTCGTTCGATCATTGTTTTTTTATGAAATCAACGATTATTGACGTAAGTACTTCTTCATTTATTCTGTCAATTGGATGTTGAAAATCTTCTATTATTCTTAAATTTCCATTGGGCAATATTTCTGCACTTTCTTTTGATTCTTCTATGCTGACCATATTGTCTTTACTCCCAATTCCGATGAGTGTTTCATGTTTTATTTCTTCTAAATCCTTTTCTGTTAACCTTTCTCCTCGTCCTAAGCCCAACATCATTTTAGCGGTCTTGTCTACCACTTCTTTCCAGTTGTTCTTGGTATGAACTGCTGCTAACATATTGGCAAAAGCGGGTACTTTCTCCTCAATCTTTTGAGGGTTCAACATCCTTACTTCTTTCGCTGCGGTTTCTTCTGTCCAGGTAAATTTCGTCCCTAGCGTAATTATTTTTCCAACGAAATCAGGGTGTTTTTGGGCTACATTCAAACCAACATAGCCACCCATGCTGTAGCCGAATATATGGGCCTTTTTAATTTTTTTCTCACTCAAATACGCTATTACATTTTCAGTAAATAGCCCCATTGTAAATTCCTTAGGGGACGCTCTTTTGCCATGTCCTTCAAAATCAAGATCATGTACTTGAAATTCATGAGAGAGCTTTTCTTTCAAACTCCGAAATTGATCTTTTGTGCCTAATGCGCCATGCAGGAGGAGTAAGTTTTGATTCATCTTGGTGCTCATTTCGCCTGTTTTAGAACTTGTTTAGTTACGCTGATCGTCATTCTTTTAAGTTGGGATGATCAATTTAGTATCTTTTTTCAAAGGCTTTTATTACAAAGCCTCAATAATTTGTTCATAACCATCAACCATTCTCAAAGGCAGAAATCTCAGTTCGGAAGCATTTTACGCACTCCGCACTCCGCACTCCGCACTCCGCACCCTACCAGACTTAAGTGTCAAAACCTTCCATTCACCCTAACCACCATTCCTTCATCTGAGCATTCCATCAACAATTGGGCGACCGTTTTCGCTAGTAGAGGATGTACCCAATCCGGCGCGATTTCTGCCACGGGAACCAGTACAAATCGTCGTTCTTGCATCCAGGGGTGGGGGAGGGTCAGTTTTGGCGATTTTATTACCTCGCTGCCGTAGAAGATAAGGTCGATATCAATGAGGCGCTGATCCCATTTCTTGTGCCTCACCCGGCCGAGTTGCTGTTCTATACTTAGTACGGTTTCCAGGGCTTGCTGTGGCGACATATTGGTCTTGTAAAGACAAGCTTGGTTGAGGAAGTCTGGTTGGTCTTCCAACCCCCATGCGCTGGTTTCGTAACAGGGAGAAGCTTGGATTTCTTCCCCTAGTTGGTTTTGCAGCAGTCGACGCGCCTGGAGCAAGCTTTGGTTTCGCCAGCCTTGATTACTCCCTAGATGGAGGAGGATGTTTTGCATAAAAAAGTACTCGTTGAGCACCAAAGATAATGGCTATCAACAGAATAGTAGATGTAGGAACGCAAGTAAGCAGACAAAGGAAGGCAGAGAACATTTTTTTTGAGGCTAATTGTCTATCTTTGGTCGTATATATTTAATCAACCATCTGTCACAGACACTTTATCCTGTATGAAATATATTTTTACGCTTCTTTGTAGTGTCCTCTTTACCATCAGCGCTTTTGCTCAACCTGTCAATGATGATTGTGTAGATCTCATTGATCTGGGAACAGCACCTGCCTGTATTGGTGATATTTATACCAACGTCGACGCTACAGACAGTAACTCAGGCCCATTGGACAACCCCACCTGTTTCAATGGAGGGACAACCCAAAATGATGTTTTCTTCGGATTTATGGTCGACGCTGCCTTGGTCGACGTAACCATTACTGTCATCGGCACAGACCTAGGCCCTAATGGTGTGCCTATTACCAATCCTCAATTTGCCCTCTACAGGGGTGCATGTGGAGGCTTGGCCGAATTGAACTGTATCAGCGCTAATGTTGGTGAAACAACCATTAGCCTTGATGTAATCGGCCTTACTCCCGGGATTCCCTATTTCATCAGGGTTAATGATTATTCAGGAACAGGAACACCTAACTGGGGTGATTTTACCCTCTGTATTGAAGAATACATCCCAGCCATTAATATGGGAGAGGATACACAGTCCAGCGCTTGTTCTGGTACTGTTTATGATTCTGGTGGCCCTGATGGTGACTACGATAACAACGAAAACTTCACGTTTACCATTTGTCCTAATGACTTCACCCAGTGTGTTGCGCTAGATGTAGAGTCCTTTAATATTATCGGTGGTGATGCACTTAATATTTATGAAGGTAGTACTACCGCTGCTCCTTTAATTGCTTCTATTACTGGCAATAGCAACGGCAATGAATTTGAAGTACAGTCCTCTAACTCATGTATGACGCTGGAGTTTGTTTCTGATGGTTTCAATTCCTCTGGTGGTTTTGTTGCCAACTGGCAATGTTCACCATTAGAATGTGCGGGATCTGAATTTGACGACCCGGTAACAATTACGGAAATCCCGTTCAACAACCCTGCCCTCACTACCTGTGGGGAAGGAGCCAACTTTAATACTACTCCTTGTGGTGCTATTCCTTTCTTGAATGGCCCTGAAACAGTGTTCTTATATCAGTCGGAAGGAGGCATTTGTGCGTCGATCAATGTTACTGGTGCAGAACCCGGTACCGGTGTTTTGGTGCTTAATGGTTTGCCAGACGACCCTGGTACCGTTTGTGTTGCCCAAAGTGCAGCAGGAAGTATCAGTAGTGCTAACTTCCAAACACCAGGCGATTACTACATTATTGTAGCCAACCCTTCTGGATGTACCGATTTTGGATTGAATATCGTAGAAGCCGATTGTGCGCTTTCACCAGCTTTAGTGGATGCACTTTGTAATCCGCTTAATGGTTGTATTGTGGATGGTGATATCACCAGTGAGTTTATGTTTGAAGATGGTTTTCAGGATATTCCTAATACCCAAGGTGTCAACAACGGTTGTTGGGGTGGTGTAGGAATAGAACCTGATTATTACTGGTTTACCATTGAGGCACAAGCTGATGGACCATTCGGTTTCATCCTTAGTAGTGCGAATATCCCTTCGGATATTGACTTTAACGTATGGGGCCCTTTCTCACCAGAAGAAGTTTGTGAAACGCCTCAGAGTGTAATAGATTTTGTTACGAATAACCAACCTATCCGTAGTAGCTATGCGGGTGGTACAGAGCCTACCGGCCTTGCGGATATTCACCCGCAATTTGGTTATGATATAGAAGATGAGTACGATTGTCAAGGAAACAACGATGATATTGTAATGACGATCCCTGCAATGGCAGGAGAAGTCTTCGTGGTATTGGCCAATGATTGGGGTAATCAAATTCAAGGTGGAGGTATCCAGGTAGATTGGGGCCCTTCTGACCCTGATGTACTACAGCCTTTGGGCGCAACTGTTGCCGCAGCAGATACTTCCGTTTGTATTGGCGAAACCGTACAGCTGGAAGTTATTACCGGCTTGGATAATATTGAATGGGTAGGGCCTAATGCTGGCGAATTATCTTGTACCAACTGTTTTAACCCTGTAGCTACGCCTAGTGAGACGCAAGTTTACATGGCTTTACTGGATGCTGTTTGTTATGTAGATACCCTGGAAGTAACCGTCAATGTTTTTGACCTTGACGCTGGCCCGGATATCGTTGTTTGTATCGGAGAAGAATTTGAAATTCCTGCAGGCCAGGATTTTACAACAGCTACCTACTCTTGGTCACCTCCTCCTGGCTTGACCTTTAGCTGTACAGAGTGCCCTACACCGATAGTGACGGCCGATGCTCCTGGTGTTTACGATGTTCCGGTTACGCTTACTGCCGCAGCTTGTAACTTCATGGATTTTGTAACCATCACGGTACTTGATTTTACCGCTCCAGAATACACCATCGCAGATGATGAACGTATCTGTGATGGAGAGTTGCGGCAAATTGGTGGAGATTTCGTTGATGGCAATGTCTACGTATGGACGTCTGTACCCGCATCAACGGTTGAACAACTCGCTAACCCTGTTGTGCAACCTGATGTAACAACAACTTACTTCCTTTCGGTAACAAACGGAGATTGTCCTACTCCTTCGGTGGATAGTATTACCATTGAGGTTACTCCTTTACCGATTATTGATATAGCCGAAGAACCGATGGATGCTATTTGTTTGGGCGATGAGATTTCGCTGTCAAATACCATTGTCGAAGATGATGTAAATTACAGCTGGTCTGGCCCCAACTTCATCGTTAGCCCCGATAGTAATATAACCGTCATTATACCAGCCGTTAGTGGTGATTTTGTACTCACAGGCGAACGCCTGGGCTGTGAATCTACAGATATTATACCCGTTGAAGTGGTGGATATTTCCATCGACTTGAACGAACCCGATACCACCTTTATTTGTCAGGGGGAATCGGTTCAGGTACAAGCTGCCGTTACGCCAACTGACGCTACTGTCGTATGGAACCCTGCTGATGTATCAGGCCCTGCACCGTTGCTGAGTCCAGATACCTATACGGTATACACCGCCACGGTAACGATTGGTAACTGTGTACGCAGTGATACTTTTGCTATCCAGGTAGATTCTCTTCCCGGAGATATGGCTATCATGGCCGACCCCATGGAAGATTCTTACTGCCAGGGCGAATTGGTAACGCTAAGTTCACCAACTTACGATCCTGTTATGTATCCGGATATTACGCACGAGTGGATAGGCATTGGACTGGAAACTTCCGATACCCTATTTAATATGGTATTGACTACTGCTGATACCTTTACTTATCAGCGGATAACGGTTAATGGTGGCTGTGTACAAGTTGATACCATTCTGTTGAATGTGATCAGTAACGATGCACTAGAGATCACGCCAGCACAACCAGAAGTATGTGCCGGAGAAAGTATCCAGTTGACGGTAATGTCAACGACACTCGGCGAATTAGAATGGACACCAGGAGAAACCCTGAGTTGTGATGATTGTCCTAATCCACTAGCCAGCCCATCATCAACGACTACTTATACCGTAAGTTCGAGTATAGAAGGTTGTGCGATTGAGCAAGGTGTGACCGTTATAGTGCCTCCTGCTCCGGTGATGAACGCACGGGGAGATATTACGCTATGTCCTGGTGAGTCTATTGACCTTAACCCCAATGGTGGCGGAGGCCAGGATGGTACTACTTATCAATGGACATCAGCGACCAATCCAAATGTAAGCACAGACGTTAACCCTATCGTTACTCCTGCGACTACAACGACTTACACCGGAACAGCCACCAATATTTGTGGTACGGCAACAGATGAAGTTACCGTCACAGTGGTTGACCCAGGCGTATTGGTAGATGTCAATGGCGGTATCGAAACCTTAGTTACTTGCCGTGGCTTCGAATTTGATCTGGTTGCCAATGTAGACAATAGCACCAACGGTACCGAAACACTTACCTGGTTGTATAATGGCGAGAGCCAAATTGGTGAAACAACTACCTGGGTTGCCAGTGAAAGCGGCATCGCAGAGTTTATTTACCAGTACGGAATTTCTGCAGACGAAGATTGTGCCGAGTTTAGAGACACCGTTATGATCGTTGTCAACGATGCACCGCAATTAGTAGAGGTAAGGCCTGATACAACGATTTGTTTTGGTTTAGATCTTCCATTGACCTTATTCACCGGTGAAGTAGAACCAGGTGTTACTTACAGCTGGACAAGCACCGCAGGTGACGTATTCATGGAGGCAGACCCTGAAGTTCAACCAACAGCTACCACTACTTATACACTAGAGGCCAGCTTAGGAGAATGTGTGGCAACCGAAACCGTAACAATCACGGTTGTTGAGGAAGCTACCTTCGCTATTGATACAGACCTGAGTACTACCCTTATCACGGAAAATATGAATTCTGTTGATTTGATTGCAGCCGTACCTAATGAAAATAACCCTGATGTAGTTTGGTCCTTTAGCGGCGTTACGATTGGTAATGGTTCCCCACTGGGATGGATGCCAAGTAGTGCACAGCAGGATTCTTTACCAGGATACGTTTTTGCATCCTTAAATACGGGTTGTCAGGTTTTAGAAGATTCGATTTTAATCCAGAAGCTTCTTTTCGAGATGCCAAACATCTTCTCTCCTAATGGAGATGGTGATAATGATGT
>NZ_JBOEFX010000201.1:0-2661 GCF_050633125.1 Lewinella sp. | reverse complement strand
ATGAGGCCGCTGGCGAACGATCAAGCAATTAGCGCTCGTATACTAATACCTTGAAAGTACGCGGGGTCAGCTATGTTTTGCGCGGGGTCTACCCTATTTAACGTTGAATCAGCCCTATTTAACCTTGAATCAGCCCTGCTTTGCGCGAAGCTTGGCTCATAATTGGCCCTGTTTTGCGCTGTGCCTTATGCGTTGAATCAGCCGTGTTAGGCTATGATGCGTTTATGCAGCCAGTCTGGCAAACCTAGATATATAAGTTTTTTTTCTAGGAATACCTGCCATCCAAGCGACAGTACGAGTAAGATTCATGGCGGTAGCGGTCAGAATATGTTGCAAACGGGTCTTGCGCAAACCAATATAGCGAGTTTTTCGCAGGCCAAAAGTACGTACCCCATAAGAGATAACACTTTCACAGCCCGCACGAATTTTGTAGGCCTCCTTAAATTTATCAGTTGTCTGACGTTGACGGGCCGCTTGCAAAGCTTCGTGCTGCTCTTGTGGGCGTATCGTTAGAATACGAGGAGCTTTTTTACTTGTTGTACATTTTGCTCGATCTAAACAAGATAAACAATCAAGGCGAGGAAATCCTATTTTAATAACTTCATTTCCGTTTTTATCAAACCCATCACGCCAGGTTCGACTAAAAACGCCGTTTGGACAGGTTGCACTTTGACCAGCCCAATCAATCTCAAAATGAGGAATATCGAATCCTTGGCCCGCCGCCGCTTGCCAGCTCGGCGAGCCAGCCACAGGACCACACAAATCTATATCTACCTTAGCGGCAGAAACAAAATTATCGGCATTCGTATACCCGCTATCGACAAAATGTTCGTTTGGTAAGCAATCTTTGTCGGCTAGCTGCTGGTGGATCACTTCTGTCATTTCGCCATCGGTAGTGGTGGCAGGCGTGGTGCAGACAGAAGTGATGATTAGCGGCATGTCTTTATCACAAGTTTCTGTTAAATGTACTGTGTAGCCTGTCCAGTTAGTTTTTCGTTTGGTTCGATTTCGTGCCTCGGGATCATAAGGCGACTGGATTAACAGTTTGTTAGGTGGTAATTGATCGGCTGTACGCCATTTGAGCTGTCCATTATCGTAATAGTATTGTTGTATCCACACTTGGCGCATGATTTTGACACTAGGGATTTCTACTAACCACTGAGGAGTATCACCAGTATAAATGGCCTGCAACAAGTGGTGACCGTCATAACCAATTCGTAATTGTAGCTGGCCGAGTTCACTTTTACTCTGCGGTAAACGATAACTATCAAAACGAGGCCCATATAAATCAAACCAATCCGGGCTCACTTGTTCTAATAACCATTCAGGAACGACTGTAGCTAAGTCATTCAAGGTCTTACGCATTGTTTCGGCTACACATTTTACCCGATTCAATTTACGAACAGGAGCCAAAACATGTGTTGAGTCTGTTCTTTGTCGTCCGCCAGCCTTAACCAAGCCTTTCTCTGATAGTTGCTTAAGTATATGATCTAACAAATGTCTTTCCATCTCGCCATCTAAGAGTCGCTTTCGAAATTCTGAAAGAACCGAAGGATCAAAACCCGTATCGGTTAATTCCAACCCTAATGCATACTTCCAATCAATGCGGCTGGCAACTGCTTGAGTTGCTTGTTTATCAGTCAAACCCTCTGCAAATTGCATTACGCTCACTAATGCCAGAAATGCCGGCGATTTAGCTGCTTGCCCCGTGTAGGAGTATAAGTCAATAAAATCACTATCATGATAAGTCAATTCCAATTCGTCTCTCATTTTCATGTATACATTTCCTTTTGGATATGTTTGGCGAGCGACACGAGCTGTTTCTTCTGGCACATCAAAGATAAAGTAGCTTGGTAAAGACATTGCATTCCTCTATAAGTAGTTAGTTTGAAATTGGCCTCTCATTCTATCTGAGCTGATAACTGATGTCAAATTGGTCCTGACAAAAAGAGCCCGTATTTTGGGAGAAGAACTAAACCGGCATATAATGCTAAACGTTTATGAAAAGTCGGCCATAATTAGCAAAAAGTGGGCGATAATTACTCAAAAGTAGGCTCTTTACGAAAAAAAAGAAAGAAAATGGTAAAAACTAGGGTCAAACCATCCCCACCGCCCCTTTTTGGTTTCCACCCCCCCGCATGAAAACCTTCTGGTGCCCAGCCCCTTTTTGGCCAAAAAGGGGGAGGGCGTGCTATTTGGCGGAAGGGTTGGAGCTACTGGTTGTTTTTTTTATATGATTATGTATTTTTGTCACTGCAGGCTAAGACTTATCGAGAGTATTGCCCACTTTTTGCGAGAAAATTATTTTTTCGGGGCCCTGATAACTTTAAATAAATAAGGAAAGTATTAATAAATGAGGCCGCTGGCGAAGTATCTAGCAATGGCGTAATCGTTTTATCCAACGCATAACATCGCATGAGCAACGACTAGCGTCGCTCATGCGATGTTATGCGTCGCTCGTTCAGTGCCAGCCATCGCTTGAACAACGACTAGCGTCGCTCGTTCAGTGCCAGCCATCGCTTGAACAACGACTAGCGTCGCTCGTCAGCGGCAGACATCGCTGAATCGCGGCCGATCGTCGCCCATCCCGCGCCCATCCCGCGCCCTTTCACCGAGTCATAACCGAGCATCCATTATTTTATCGTTCGCCAGCGGCCTCAT
>NZ_JBOEFX010000200.1:0-538 GCF_050633125.1 Lewinella sp. | reverse complement strand
CCGTGATGATCTGCACACAAGTGTTCGGATTGCCACACTCATCGGTAGCCGTCCAGGTACGCGTAATCGTTTCGGTGTTACCACAGCCAGGAACAGAATTATCGCTGAAGGTGATCGCTACAGTGCCGCAAACGTCGGAGCCAGTGGCCATACCTGTAGCAGCTGGGGCTGTTGACATGCCACATTCTACCGTAACATCTGCTGGGCAGCTGATGCTTGGGGGCGTGGTGTCTACGACGGTGATGATTTGTACACAAGTATTAGGATTGCCACACTCATCGGTAGCCGTCCAGGTACGCGTGATCGTTTCGGTGTTGCCGCAACCAGGTACGGAACTGTCGCTAAAGGTAATCGCTACCGTGCCGCAAACGTCGGTGCCAGTGGCCATACCCGTATCAGCGGGATCCGTTGACATACCACATTCTACCGTAGCGTCTGCGGGGCAGCTGATGCTTGGTGGTGTGGTGTCTACTACCGTGATGATTTGTACACAAGTATTAGGGTTACCACACTCATCGGTAGCCGTCCAGGTACGCGT
>NZ_JBOEFX010000199.1:0-3287 GCF_050633125.1 Lewinella sp. | reverse complement strand
TGTCTCGTCCTGAAATAGCGTTACACTAAAAAGTGAGTGTAATGAAAACAAACTATGTAAAGCGTACCCAAAAAGACTATCCACTAAGTTTAAAGTTGAGTATTGTACAAGAGATAGAGCGAGGTAAATTATCGACTACTCAGGCAACTAAGCAGTATGGTATTCAATGTAGAAAGACTGTTGTTAACTGGTTGCGGAAATATGGTAACTTTGATTGGGAGAATCAAATATCCTTTCATATGTCCAAGACACCAGAACAAAAACTAATGGAGCTCGAACAAAAAGTTCGCTTATTAGAAAAACAAAAAGCTTTATTAGAACAGCAAGTAGAGAAATCAGATAAGAAAGCAATTTTATTTGATATGATCATTGATCTAGCTGAGAAGGAGTATAATATTCCGATTAGAAAAAACTCCAAACCCAAGTAATCGATATGTTTAGAGTAAACTATCATCAAAGTATCTCATCCACCTGTGAGTTACTTGGGGTAAGCAGGCAGGTGTATTATAGAGCTATAAAGTCAAAACAAAAACGACAATCTATTGCTAAACAAGTTGTAGGTTTGGTCAAGTCTGTTCGAATAGAGCAGCCTTGTATTGGAACTAGAAAGTTATATCATATTTTAAAACAACCTTTACAAGAACTTGGTGTAGGTAGAGATCGTTTATTTACCATTTTAAAAGCCAATCATATGCTGATAAAACCTAAACGAAGTTATCATATAACAACCAACTCACATCATCGTTTTAGAAAACATAAGAATTTAGTTGAGAACCTAACTATTGAAAGACCTGAGCAAGTTTGGGTATCTGATATCACTTACATTGGAAATAGACAAAATCCGATGTACTTGTCATTAATCACCGATGCTTATTCTAAGAAAATAATGGGATATCATCTAGATAGTTCTTTACAGGTCAAAGCTTCTTTGAAGGCGCTAAAAAAAGCAATTAAAGACCGAAGTTATCCTAATGATAGACTTATTCATCATTCAGATAGAGGATTGCAATATTGTTCTAATGACTATCAGAAATTATTAATTAAAAACAATATAAGGTGCAGTATGACAGAATCTTATGATCCATACCAAAATGCAGTAGCAGAACGTGTTAATGGTATTTTAAAACAAGAGTTTTTAATAAATACTCAAAAAGTAGATATAACAACGATGCAAAAAATAGTAAAACAAAGTATCGATATTTATAATACCAAAAGACCACATTTATCAAACCATATGATAACACCAAAACAAATGCACAAACAAAGAAATGTCAAAATAAAAACATACAAAAAGAAAATCTCAGAACTAACCATGGTTTGTTCTGAGATTTAGTATTTTTAATCCTAGTAAAAACTGTAACGCTTATTTAGGACTAGTCATATTCTGTTTTATTACTACTCAATAATAAATCGTTTATTCACTTTTGTGAATTTATTTTCTATTTTTAGAATATACAGACCCGATCTAAATGCATCTATATTGATCGTTTTACTTTCATTAATCTTTCTTTTCTCTAAAATTTGCCCCAGCATGTTAATGATAGTATATGAGGCATCTGATAAATTTTTATCAGGCCCAAGTAACTTTAACAGTCTTCCTTTCTTCACTGAACTTGGAGCTAATACAATAGAAGCAAGGATACCTTCATCTTCATTTCCTAAAACATCAACTCTTGTTCCTATTATATCTGTAACTTCAAAAGCAGATTCACCACAAGAGCTTTCGTAAATTTTTACATTAGAAAATGTAGAAGTATTCCCCGAACCTCCGTCGTTATCATTAATAAACACTAATCTATCCTTAGTTCCGGTATAGGAGTCTCCTACAGGAATAATATACGTTTTTGTACCACTTGAATAATTATCAAAATTGGTAACTCCATAATTTTGAGTTCCGTAAACTTTAAAATATCGAGAAGAGGTTAACGAATTATCATCTTCAAATCCTACTGCATGAATTTCACCTTCTGAGCTACTGCTAAACTCAAATTCAATAACAGTATTTGCAGTAACCGTATAATTGTATGGTATGTATTTCCAGGTATTATTGGTTAATGTTAAGGTATTTCCACTATTACTTATAGAAGAATTACCTGCAGCATCCTGAGTAGCAAAAGAATTAATGGAAAAATTGTTGAAGTTTATCGTATCACAATTACCTCCTGAACCACCACCATCGGTAGTTAATGCAAGATCATCGATAGCAATATCACTGGACCAACTTGAACCGGTTGTACCGACAAAACGTAATCTTACTTCAGATTGACCTGTGTATGAATTTAAATTTACAGAAACAGCATTCCATTGATTTCCTTGGTTTCCGGATAAACTCCATAAGTTAGACCAGGATGTACCGTCAGTAGAAACTTCTAGAGCTAATGAACCAACACTAGTACCATACATATGATTTTCGAAAGTAAATGTAGCTTGCGATTCGTTTGACAGGTCATAACAAGGACTCTCTAAAATAGCGGTTGCATTTGCACCTATTTGTCCTGTGCTTCCGTTTGTAGAAGCTTCTAAGAATAAATAGTTAGATCCTTCCGCAGCAGCGCTAGGTCCAGTTCCAGAAGATGGAGTACTTCCACTTCTTCTTACCCAGTTACCATCATCTCCTGTAACCTGTGTCCAACCATCATTAGCCTCAAATCCTTCACTATAAGGGAAAGAGCTCACTATAGTAGTACAAATTGGAGGCACATCGGCTGTAGTAAAGTTTACTGAAGCACTATATGAAGAGTTTCCGCTAGTACACTTACTTCTTACTTGTACTTCATAAGCTGTAGAAGCTGCTAATCCGCTTAATGTTGTAGAGTTTGTAGCAACTGCATTTGTAGTCCAAGAAGACGTTCCTGTTGCTCTGTATCGTACGTCATAAGTTGCTGCTGTTACTGCATCCCAACTTACATCTGCTCCTGAAGTTGTTACTCCTGAAGTTGAAACTCCAGTTGGAGTTGTTGCATTACAAACTACTGGTGTTCCTGTTAATCCAGTTACGATAAGAGAGAAATTTTGGCTTCCTCCTGTTAATGTTCCTTTATGAGTTACAGTAATTGTATACGTTCCTGAAGCTCCAGAAATATCAACTCTTTCATAAGGATCTACATTGTTATCTTGTTGTGCACTTGTTGTAGCTCCTGCTAATTCGTAAGGAAAATAAGTTGTTCCGCCTTTAGTTACTCTAATATCTAAGTCATTTACTAATACTGGTGTTGTAGAATTTACAGTAGTATTTGATGTTCCCGCACGGTCTGTCCAAGAAATAGATGCTAATAATGGGCTTGTTC
>NZ_JBOEFX010000198.1:0-12413 GCF_050633125.1 Lewinella sp. | reverse complement strand
ATCCACGGCAGCTTCCAGAGCATCCTGGGAAACAGGTACACCAAGACTGATGCTCAGGCTAGAATCCTGCCCCAGCGTATCCACTTGAATGGTTTCTGGAAAGGTATCCTGTTGCACCAACGTAGTATCCTGAGCAGACAAGATGCTGAATACTAGGAAGAACCAAAATGAAAAGAGTAACTTTGTCTTCAATTGTCTATGATTCGAAATCTAAACATCCCCGGACTTAACGTGCCACCAATGACACAAACCCTGAAACTAATCCTTTTCTCAACGCTGCTTCTATTGTTTTCGCCGCTCAAAGCTGCGTTTTTTAACAATACTTTAGCAAGCGTTAAATTAGAACTTCCTACTGGGAAGTATCCACTTGAACAAAAGACCGAAGCCTTGGCTGAACGGCTCAAAGGTATCTTAAAGTTGGCAAACACCAAGCCTCCTTTTCGGATTAAAACCATTGTTATCGATGCTGGCCACGGTGGGCACGACCCAGGATGCTCAGGAGCAGGCTCTCATGAAAAGCATCTCGCACTGGCCATTGCCAAAGCTTTTGCAGCAAATATCAAAGCCAACTACGCTGATATACAAGTGATTCTCACCCGTGACAAAGATGTTTTCATTCCATTACATGAAAGAGCAGCCATCGCAAACAGGGCTCATGCCGACCTCTTTATTTCTATTCACTGCAATGCCATGCCTCCTAATAATCGTGCTACCGCTGGTACCGAGACTTACGTGATGGGTTTACACACCGCAGGGCACAACCTCGATGTAGCCAAGCGGGAGAACAATGCGATCCTGTTGGAAGAAAACTATGAGCATAATTACGATTATGATCCTAATTCTCCGGAAGGTCACATTTTGCTGAGTATGTTTCAGAATGCCTTTCTTGAGCAAAGTATTCTTTTTGCAGAAAGAGTAGAGCACCACTTTCACGTCACTGCTGAACGAAAAAGCAGAGGCGTAAAGCAGGCGGGTTTTGTAGTATTAAAAGAAACAGCCATGCCCAGCGTTTTGGTAGAAACAGGCTTTCTTACCAACAAAGGAGACGAAGCTTTTCTTGATTCTGCCGAAGGGCAAGCGCTCATGGCCAATGCGCTACTCGCTGCATTTAGCGAATACAAGGCACTGCTCGAAGGCGAAGAAGTTGCTCCAGTTCAACCTGTTAATTTTGCTATAGCAAAAGAAGAAACACCCAACAGCTCTTCTCAAAACAATCCAAATAACGCGCCTCAAGTGCCAGGAAAAGGAACTACTCCGGCTACCGTAAGTTACACGCCACCTCCGGCCCCAGCAACTACTCGCCCCGAAGTACCAGGAACCTACACCTATTCCAATAGCACAACCAACGCACCTTCTAGCAATGTGCAGGCAGAGCCATTAATCACACCAGCAAGGCCCGCTCAAGAGCGGTACAGCGCTCCTGTGCCCGCCCGTGAACGTGCGCTACAACCTAAGGGATCAAGCGATACCAGCTGGGCAGCTAAGCTGGGGCATGACGAAACAAGCAAAACTGCTGACGGACTCATCTTTTGCGTGCAATTGGCGGCGGCTCCACAGCCATTGGATACTCGAACCCCTGTTTGGCAAAATGCCAATTACTTGATTGAAGTGGTTCAAGAAGCAGAAATGTACAAATACCAAGTAAGAAATTTCCGCCAACTGAACGAAGCGAGTAATGCCCGTGCGGTACTACAACAGCAAGGCTTTCAAGATGCTTTCCTCGTAGCGTACCTCCAAGGACAACGAATTAGCATTGCCGAAGCAAAAGCTTTATTGAATGGAAACTAAACCTAGTTGGGTTTTATACTGTTTCTCTTGCGATGGAGATAATAATTCTCCTAACCACACACTTTGATTACTTTTGCGCTGTTTATAAATTTTAGCCGGCGCATCAGCACAGTTCGCAGTAAAGCTGCCCCTGTCGCCCCAAACTAACAATGCATGTCTTCAGAAATACGTACCGGAGTTTTAGCCTTAGCAGCTATTGCGATTACCTTATGGGGGATCAAGTATATCCAGGGAAGTAACATTTTCAGCTCGTCCAAAACTTTTTATGCCTACTATGATGACATTATGGGAGTGCAAGTAGGTACACCCGTTCAAATCAGTGGTGTAAGCGTAGGGTCTGTCTCTGCACGCGACCTAAGCGTTGAAGACCGTCGGGTAAAACTGACCTTTACATTGGAGCGCGAAGTGCCACTGCCCAAAGAAACTAAGGCCGTTTTGGCTACGACCAGCCCATTGGGGGATATGGCTATCATCTTTGAATACGATCAGCCCTGCCAGGGAGGAGCTGGATGCGCAGAGGATGGCGATATTTTTGAAGGAGTAACACGCGGTTTGGTAGAATCCGTACTCGGAGACGGGGGCCTTACCAGCTACCTTGAGCAACTCAAAGAGGGAATGAAAGAAATTGCGGATTCCCTTAACAACGGATTCCTCAGTGAAGATGCAGAAGGCCCTCTAGCGGAATCAGTACGTGACTTACGTGGAACGATGTCCAACCTAAAAGAAGCTACTGGTCGAATGAACTTGATGCTTCAGCGTTCTTCTCCGGCACTTGAATCCTCACTGAATAATATGGCTACCCTGACCAGTACCCTTGAAGAACAGAAAGCCAGCATTGCCAGTATTATCGCTAATACCGACAGTATCAGCCAACAAATGGTGAATGCCCGTCTGGATGAGGCCGTTATGCAAGCAAAAGCTACCATCACGGAACTCAACGAAACACTCGTCACTGCCAAGTCTGCAATGGGTGGTGTTGACGAATTGGTTGGTCAACTGAAGGATGGTGAAGGTACACTAGGTATGCTCCTTCAGGATGAAGAACTCTATACCAATTTAAATGCACTTTCCTTTTCGTTAGATTCCCTTATGGTTGATATTCAGGATAAACCCTACCGATACTTCCCTCTTAAGAGTCGTCGTAAAGTTGAAAAATACGACCGACAGGATGCTCAAGAGGTAAATAATTAACCTAAACTTTTCTTCCTACAAAAAGCAGGTATTTCCAAAGTCCCAAATAGGCAGATTTGATATCTTCTCTTACCGGATAAAAATTATCTTTTAAAACCGGTAACACATGGCTGTCCATCCTTACGTGATGGCCAGCCATGTGTTTTTTAAAGAAAGTCCAGCTGGAGTCATGAAAGTCGACAACAGCAATATACCCGCCGGGGCGTAGATCTTTGTATGCTTGGTGAATCAATGTTTCCCACTGCGGGTTGATCATCGTAAGCGCATAAGAAAACAAGACCACATCTAATTTACCAGTCCAGGTATAGCAATTATTCCCGTATGCTTGTTCTAAAAAAACGACCTCTTCTGAAGAAGAAAATCTCCGCTTAGCTCTTGCCAACATATCTCCGGACACGTCCATTCCCGTTAGTTTCACTTCAGAGAATAGATGGCGTGCCCGCACTAGGTTATGCCCTGTGCCACAACCGACTTCTAGTAGATGAAATGGCTCTTCGTGCTCGAAAGGCAACTCGTTTAAGATTGCCGATCGTCCGAATAAAAACGACCAGCGTGTGAGGTCATAAATACGAGATTGAAAAGCATAATACTGCTGAATTCTTGTTGCCTGCTGCTGGTGCTCCTCTTGATTTGTCATTATCCCCATCTGATCTATTTTACAATTCCCAGCTGAACACTGGCATAAGTACCGACACGATCCACCGCATGAATCTCAGCGAGTTCCACGTTCGATTTAAAGTCAACTTGATCATGAACAAAGTCAGGGATGAAGTCTATTTTTTCTGCTGCAGAACGCATCAGTATCCGCGTCCCAGGCTTACTATTTGCTAAGATCAGCTCCCATTCCTCTACTAAACCGGGTAGGTCATAAGCAGCGAGCCAATCCTGATGATCCAATAAAATAAAATGAGAGTAAGCTCCAGGGTTTTCTTGCAAAAAACCACTCACCGTATTGTTATACGTCTCTATTCGCTTTTCTCGGTTCTTCAACACTTCAAAATGCGCCTCTTGCAAGTAACTAGGGGCGCAATCTGGCTTATAAAAGCCTTGAAAATACAGCTGCCAGAAGTAGTTATCTTTAATAGGCAAAGTACGGAAGACCCTTCGTAGGCAATCCTGAAGAAACCCCGTAATCCCTCTTTCATACTCATCCTTAAAGAGTGCTTGCTGACTTTGAGGCACCCCAATTAGACACATCGTAAAATGGCGGTTGACCGCCCAGTGCACCAGCTGATTCAACAAACGAGGTTCTAATTCATCATAAATACGAATCTGCTCTTCCAAAGTCTCGGCGCCAAAAAGGGATTTTAGCTCACGGTTAATTTTGGGCCGTGCCTTGAGATATCCTCTCAGCAACCAAGCCAACACACCGGATGTACCGTAGTAATACATTGTTTTCCGCCCCGCTTTCCCAGAAAAGTAATTGGCTGAACGATCCCAAACTTCCTGTGCATAACCAGGGAGTTCTTCTCGTAAAACTTGTGCATAAATGGAAGAAAATTCCGAGTGTTTACCCGAGCCAAACAGCGCAAAATGATCCTCAAAACTCAACTGGGCAAGGCTGGCTTTCTTTAAATCCAACAGTGCATTTTGTCGGGGATTCATATCTATAGTATGGATCACCTTCGGATCATCTAGTAAATAATCCAAGGCATTACAGCCAGCACTGGTAATCATCACGACCTCGCTATCCTGATTGAATTCCAGTAGCTGCCGATCGCAGCGAGGATCTTCCCAGCAAGTATTATAGATCAGATTATTCTGATGGACCAGGCGAAAAAGCCAGTCTTGAAGATGGTTGACGTACTTCACGGATAACGGTATTGGTCTAAAATTCCGGTGAAGTTAAGTCACTCAAAGACCAAGCCTATCTATCCACACTTTATGAATAAACTAAGTTTTCGTTAAATGAAATCGCAATAGATGAAGTTATTGTTAAGCTACAACCTATACTCAAGACAATTGACTCCGGAGGTATTCGTAATAATCAACTTGCGAACGCCTCATCGCCTCATCAGGAGCAGCTAGCCGATATCGATCATCTTGTTTAGCATTGATGATTCGTGCCTTGCAATTGTCTGCCCACTGAATATCTAGCAAATCTTTTAGTTCCTGTCTAAGGCGTTGGTCATAGATGGGTATTGCCACTTCAACCCGCCGGAAAAGATTGCGGCTCATCCAGTCTGCTGAAGCAGTAAAAAGTTCCTCCTTGCCATCATTGAAAAAGTAATAGATACGGGCGTGTTCCAAAAAGCGATCAAGAATACTGATTACTTCAATATTTTCACTCTGCCCTTCCACTCCTGGTACCAGACAACAGATTCCACGGATAATCAATTGAATTTTCACCCCGGCATTACTCGCTTGATAAAGCTTTTCAATCATACCCTGTTCTTCCAGGCTATTCATTTTCAAGCGAATAAAAGCTTCTCTACCTGCTTTGGCATGCTTTATTTCCCTGTTGATTTTCTTGACAAGCTTATTCCTTAGATCAAAAGGAGCAACCAAAAGGTGCTTGGTCGCGGGTAAAATCAAACGTCCGGTTAATAACTCAAACACTTGGCGAACATCAAATGTCATTTCTTCATCAGCCGTCAACAAGGCATGATCAGCATACAATCGAGCAGTTTGCTCATTGAAATTACCTGTTCCTAAATAACTGACATCTCGCTGCTTAGTACACTCTATCAATAGTAATTTTGTGTGTACTTTAATTCCTGGAAAACTATAGCGAACGTCAGCTCCCGCTTTTTTCAACTCTTCTCCCCAGTACAAATTAGCGGCTTCATCGAAACGGGCTTTGGCTTCAACAAAAACTTCTACTTTCTTCCCCAAGGCCAAAGCCTGAAGCAATCCATCCACTACGTCTGATTTAGCAGCCACCCGATATAAAGTAATCCTTAGCGTGTGCACGTCAGGGTCTTGTGCTGCTTCTTTAATCAGCTGTGGAATATAGTTGTATTCCTGGTAGGGAAAATGCAGCAATTCATCTCGTTCCCGGATGGCCGAAAGCAAGTGGTTCGCATTTTCAAAGCGAGGATGCGCCAGAGGAATAAGCTTACGATCATGCAAATCCTCTTTGCCTGCTGGTTCAGGGAAACCGAAAAAATCATTAAAATTGTGATACCGACCTCCTGGAATCATATCATATTTCGACAAGCCATAGGCTTTCCGCACGTTGGTAACCAAGCTTTCTGGCATGGTTTGGTCGAATAAAAAGCGAGTAGGTAAGCCTACTTCTCGTTCCGCAAGTGATGCTTTGATCTTGTCTAATAAATCACCGCTGTATTCATCATCAATGTAAAGTTCGGCATCCCTCGATACTTTAACACTGTAAACCCGAGGCTCCTGCTCGCCTAAAAACTGAGGTAAGTAAGCCCTGATGACATCATCCAAATACATGACTACGTAATCATCGTTGGAAGAAGGGATAACTAAAAATCTCGGTAATAAGTTGCTAGGAATATTTACGACTTCCCATGGTTTCTCTTCACCATGATCAATCACAAAATAAAGCTGCCGGTTTTCCAAGAAAGGAGCTGGTTCTCCTTCTACGTAAGCTTTCCTCTCCAATAAAGGCAAAACCTTTTCTTCGAAATATTGGTGAATGAACTTCAATTGCTCTGCGCCAATTCGATCCTGGGTCACAAGGTAAATACCCTCTTCTTGCAGGGCTGGAATGACCTCTTCCCTGAATACCCGACCAAATTGCCGCTGCTGCCATTGCACCAATGCTAAAATTTCTTTGAGTACTTTTTTAGGCTTGATATCCAGCAATCGTTTCCGATCTTCTTTACGCAATGACTTGAAAGATCGTAGGTAAGCCACTCTTACCCGAAAAAATTCATCCAGGTTCGAACTGTAGATGGCCAAAAACTTAACTCTCTCGTACAAGGGAACCGATTTATCCATCGCCTCCTGGAGCACCCGGTAGTTAAAATGCAGCCAACTAATATCCCTTGACGTATACTTAAAATCTGTATTTTCCATCTGTATTTTAAATAATTACACGAAGGTAATTTATTCTTTGGCTTCCTTCTTTGGGGTTTATTCTAAAAAACGGGTTGTTCATAAAAAAAACGCCCAAGCTCTTCAGCTTGGGCGTTTTTTTTATGAGTACATGAATCTTAAAATTCCATAGAAGATTCACCTAACACAAGAAACTCATCCCGTTGGCCTATAAAGCGAAGCATCTTGCGCTTTATTTCTTCCCGAACGCTAATAAATACAGACAATTTTCCCTCTTCTTCTTCCACTGAGGAGAATGCCGGATTTGGAATGTCGTAAAAGAAATAATGATCCGCAGTAATATCTGCTGGCCGACTCTCCTCCGCATTTTTGCATACCGTAATCAGGTAATCAAAATGCTGACCAGAAAAATCGCCCAAATGCTTAGATTGAGCAAAAGACATGTCTATATTATCTTCAAGCATTACTTCTACCACTAAAGGGTGAATCTGATCGGGTTGAAGGCCCGCACTATAGATTTCCGCATTGCCTCTGGTAAAATACCTGAGATAAGCTTCCGCCATTTGACTCCGACAAGCATTGCCCGTACAGAGCACCAAAATTTTTCTCATTGCAGTATGGTTACCAAGCAAAGTTAACATTAACTTTACATCTAGACAGCATCCTATGCAGGAAAAAATGGCGTTTCAACTCAGTGGCTAATGTTTTAGCTTGAGCGCAAGGCTTTTAGCTGAGACATAAAAATCACCAAAGAAATATGTTTTAGAACGTAGGACAGCCAATTCCTCTGCCGTTCACCCCACTGCCCTCTCCAAAAGCAAAAGAAAAAGATATTCCTCCCATAAAGAACCAATCATCATATTCTCCTCCTCTACGATAGGTGAGGTTTTCAACTTCAGGGTCTTTGATGCTAGGGTTACTTAGCTGAGCTGCCAGCGATCCAGTATTTTCAAGTACATCAAGGTAATTCACTTCTGTATCGGAAACATCATCCAGGTAATCCGTAAATGTCTTACGACCGCCTAGCTCTAAACCAATGGTAAACCGTTCTTTAAAAATAAATTTAATCCCGCCACCAGCAAGTAAAGCAAAGTCTGTCAATGAATAGGGATCTTCATAGCCGGGTGCCCCCTGAGCTTCCGTAGCTAAGGGCTGAAGCTCGATCCAATTGCCATCAAAATTAGCCTCTGGGTTAAACCGAAAGACACTAGCTCCTCCCATTACGTAAGGAACCACTTGGGTCCCTTTGGGATTTCCCAGGCGGAATAAATGAATATCCGCTTTTAAAGCTAGCTCGGTAATATTGGTCCTAAAATTCAGCATCCTCGTGGTGTTGTCATTGGTCACACCATCTTCCGCACTTATCTTACCTAGGTTAAGGCCAAGTTCTAACGATACAGCCTTGGCTGGGTTCATGCGTAGAAAAATACCACCTGCTGGTTCTATAGACTTGGTGTAAACACCAAATTCAGTAGGAGAAAGGTCGCCGGAATAGACTGCTCCACCGCCCCACAATCCAAGTTCAAGATTTTGGGCAGTACCAATAATAGCAAAGGATAAAATACAAAGGGAGAGTAAGAATCTCATAAGATAAATATTGTTTTTCAGGATTATATGACACAGTAACGGAAAAAAGTAACACAATCGTTTATCGTAAAACATAAAAAACGACAGTAAGATGATTAAAAAACTAGCCCATCGCTCTATAAGTGCGGTAAAATTAATCAATTTTGCAGTTGAAACTCATAAGCCCTTTTTGATGTTATACGAGGGTTAAAATGAAACAAGAACAGCATGGCAGATAATTCTGAAGAAAAAGAAAAGAAAAGCTTGAACAAGGAAAGTCTCGCACAGGGGCTACAGATTTTCCGATATGTTCTGCCTTACAAGTGGCCTTTCATACTGGGGATGCTCGCATTGGTGGTAGGAAGTCTCATTTTTCTGGTCATCATGCTCGTCCCTGGCGAAATGCTTAATATTCTGAATGGGGCTTCAGCTGAAGGGTTTAGCAGTATCTCTGACCGTCTACCGGGGAGCTCCGGATTAGGGATGAACATCAATCAACTCTTCTTAATTGCCTTAATTCTCCTTGGTCTTCAGGGGTTTTTATCATTTTGGCGAGTCAATCTCTTTGCTATTGTTAGCGAAAAAGGCATGGCCAACTTACGATCTGATATTTACGGTAAGTTGATTGGATTAAGTATTCCTTTTTTTGAACAGCGCAGAGTCGGAGAACTCACTTCACGAATTACGACGGACGTCACGCAGGTTCAGAATGTTATCAGCACAACCCTGGCGGAGTTTATCCGGCAGATTATCATTCTCTTTGGTGGTATTGCTATCATTGTTTTTACGATGCCTCGCCTTGCGCTCACCATGTTACTCACCTTCCCTGTGGTCGTTATAGGGGCTATGTTTTTCGGGCGGTATATCCGTAAGCTGATGAAAGCTCGCCAAGATCAACTTGCAGAAACCAATGTCGTTGTCGAAGAAACCATGCAAACTATACAAACTGTTAAAGCTTATACCAATGAGTGGTTTGAAGTAGGTCGTTATTCTCAAAAACTTCAAGGAGCAGTAGAGATTGCTCTGAAAGCTGCCAAGATGAGAGGATTGTTTGCCTCCTTTATTATTGTTGTAATGTTTGGTGCTTTGTTTTTCATTATGTGGCGTGCCGCACTCATGGTGCAAGCAGGCACCCTTGATCCTGGCGATCTGGTTCATTTTGTTGTTTTTACAGGTACCATTGGAGCTGCTATTGCTAGCCTGGGGAGTTTTTATACTGAAATTGTTTCGGCCATTGGCGCTACGGAACGTATTTTTGAAATACTTGAAGAAACCTCAGAGATAGAACCGAATGCAGATAAAACAGAGAACATCCTGCTAGATGGCCCAATCCGTTATGAGCAAGTCCACTTTACCTACCCTACTCGCCCCGATATTGATGTCCTTAAAGGCATTGACTTAGAGATTCAACCAGGGAACAAAATTGCATTGGTAGGTGCCAGCGGAAGTGGAAAATCTACCATTGTTGCACTTCTGCAACGTTTTTACCCTTTGGCCGATGGACAAATCACTATCGGAGGAAAAAACATCAACAATTTACCACTCAGTGCTTATCGAAGAAATATAGGCATTGTCCCTCAAGAGGTTTTACTTTTTGGAGGCACTATCAGAGAAAATATTCTTTACGGTAAGCCAGGCGCAGATGAAAGTGAAATTATTGCTGCTGCAAAGAAGGCCAACGCCTGGGAATTTATCAGTGGGTTTCCTGAAGAACTGGATACCATTGTAGGAGAGCGTGGCGTGAAATTATCTGGTGGCCAGCGCCAAAGAGTAGCTATTGCCAGAGCTATCTTAAAAGACCCTGCCATTCTTTTACTAGATGAAGCGACCTCTAGCCTTGATGCTGAAAGTGAACGACTGGTACAAACTGCACTTGATGGTTTGATGGAGGGGCGTACAAGTATTATCATCGCCCACCGGTTGAGTACCATTCGAGAAGTAGATCAGATTTACGTTATTGACGATGGCAAAATAGTCGAACAAGGAACTCATCAGGAATTGTCCATGCGAGAGGACGGCGTATACAACAACCTCGCAAAATTACAATTTGAATTGATTGAATAAGAAACTTATTCTGCCGAGACAGAACAAGTCTAAGGAACAGTACAAAATTAGTGCTTATCCTATGAGTAAATTTAGTTGGATAACTGTAGGATTAATCATATTAGGAATGGTGGCAGCCTACACCCAGGAGCTACCCGTCATGATGAATTACCTTCAGGTGGGCATGTTTTGGCGAACAGGCTTACTAATCGGTTTATTTACAGGAGTTGCAGTTTTGCTATTTTTCTTTTTCAGATCAAGTTATGTCCCAGAAGACGCTGTTGCAAAGATGCGCTTGGGTAGCAGTATCTTGTTTACCTGCTTAATGCTCTGTCCACTCTTTCTAAGCTGGACTAACCGACTAGGCATTCCACTTGACAATGCACAGGAAACGCTTGTAATATTTGAATCGGAACAGGCCCGTTACTCCAGTCGTTTCGGAAACCCCGCAGGAACAAAACAGCAGGCTAATCAGTTTATCCTCTTTTTCTTTAAAGATGGTCGACTAGTAAGAGTAAACGGGCAACATCCTTTTTTTCCGGGTGCTCAGCGTGGAGATACCCTCCCGCTCAAGATCAATACTGGTCGCTGGGGTTACCAATGGGTAGTACTTTAACCGTCATTCTTACCTCTGGCTCCGTAAAAGTAGATCTGCGGCCATCAAAATTTTATTCCGTAAACGAGGAGGATAATCCGGCCGTTCTTCTAAAAATTGGTTGACTATTTCTGCGGCGGCTACCGATTGATGGCCGCCAAGCGTAGCAGTAATAAATTGTCGCGGAAAGAAGATATCTCCTGTAGCTTGAATCTCTTCCATCATAACCAAGCTCTGGTGCAAGTAATTGATCGAGGAACTAGTACGCAAAGGGTGATGAAGATAGCCTACCGCAGTAACTACCCAAGGTTCTGTACCTCGGTTTTCAAGTAAGGATAAACTTACAAAGAAACTGTCTCGTGTTTCCTTTTCAGGAGATAATGCGGGTTGAATAAACCGCAGCTCCTCCTTTCTATCTTGGTTCTTGGTACGAGCTAATTGAGTTTCGACCAATTGTTGTGCTTCGTTCGGTAGCCGCAACGCTAATTCAGCGGTCAAATCAATCGCTTCTGTCTCAGATAAAGCCAGAATAGAGGTAACCTCTTGATCTTCCCAAATTTGTTTCAGGCTAATATTCGCCTCTTTTGAAAGACCAATTCGATAATAGGTTCTAAAATAAGCCAACTGGGCAGATGCATCTGTTGCCCGAGTATAGGCTTTCTTAAGGGTTGCCTCCAGTGCTAAACCATATTGTGCTCTTTCTGTAGGTGTAAAAAACTGCCAGAAAATGGTTTCCGTTAAGCCTAGTAGATAATTACGATTCAAAGCATCTTCCTCCTCGAGAATTCCTTCTAACAATGCCAAATACAACTCTCCTACCGGCAAGCGATGCCTGAGCATATCTTCATACAAACAAATCCATGTGGCACCACGCAAGAACGGGCTTCTTAGCTTTGAAACGTTTTGTAAAAGGTATTTCTGGCTTTGCGCCGTCAGGGGAAAGTAACCGTAAGCCATAGCAGAAGCATGCGGCAAGATCGCCAATGGCTGTTCCGGCAAGGAACCAAACGTAGTCTGTGGTTCAGCAGGTAACTGAACGGGTAGCAACGACACAGAATCCTCATAAAACAACGCAATCGCTGTGGATTCCGACCAATAGCGACCTTCCTTTCCCTCTTGTGTTATATTTAGTGTCTGCTCGCCATCCTTTTCTATGGCTTCGATCGTAAATACAGGCATCCCGGCAGACTTTACCCAGATTTCACTCCAGCTTTTCAAATCCTCTTCGGTGCGCTCATCCAGGATATTGATCAAATCATCC
>NZ_JBOEFX010000197.1:0-7700 GCF_050633125.1 Lewinella sp. | reverse complement strand
ATTTAGCCGTAGTGGTGGAATAGAACTAGGTTGGACTGTTGGATCGTTAATTGGTTCGATGGTACAGACATAGTAAAACAAAAGCGGCAGTTCCTGGAAATGGGGACTGCCGTTTTTTGTTGAACCACCAAGCACTGAAGGTTTTTTTGAACCATATGAGGGATTATAAGGACATTTAAGGGCGAGCTTGTACAGGCTAAATTCACGAATTTAGCCTGAGTACTGTATGAATAAGATTGTGAAACACAATTCGAAAACCTAGAAGTTTTTGAAGCAAAAAGGTAGAAAGTGATGAGAAGATGTATAGGGCGGAAACCTGCAGGGAGGTAAAATAGAGCTAGAGGAGGAAAATAGGCTTAGCTCTTTTTTCTTTATTAAAGGAATGCCTAAATACGACTGGCTAGAGCTATTAGAAAAAACTAAGCCATCCTGTTTTTTAGTGCGCTAATGTTTTGTGTGTCAATGGTGTTTCGGGATAATATACTGTGATAAAAGTGACAGTCAAATTATTGACGATGTAGAGCGTTTTAGTACATGGTTTAAAGGTGTTTTTGAGAAAATGGAGCTTGTTTCTTCCCTGTTTTGAAAAAAGAAGAATATTTATAGTGATTATTGATAATAATTTCAAGTATATTTTTGTCACTTATTGTGTTGTTTTTAACGAGGGGAGTAGTTTGTTTGAGTTTGTAAGTAGTTGTTTATTAGGTGTTTTTGTGTTTTTTGAATATATATATGAATGTTTAAGTTATTAATTTTCTCGTTTTTAAAATGTCACAAATTATTAATTATTTGCAATTATGATTTTATTTATATGATAGTTGCGCTTAAATTTGTTCTGTGACAAGAAAAGAGTACATCTTATCTGTTACATTCCCCCCCCCTTGAGTTTTCTTCAAAATTAGTAAATCAGCGTAACCACTTGGTTTATGTTGATCTACTGACACAAACACTTTGAACAACACATTTCCTTTCTTTTTATGCTACCAATTCGTGTAGTGTATCTCTAGTTTAGGTTGTGTGTTAAAAAAACGTCCCTGTTTTTAAAGCAGGACTACAATTTTGGCATTTCAGTTGCTATCGAGGAATTTTCGTGATTCCATGATAGCCTGTTTTGATATAGGTGTACATCATATAAATGGCATCAGAAGTTTTAGAGAAAGAACACAACAACACAAAGCTAAACCATGGTTAATTATTACACAAAGCCTACGGCGAAAACACCAAGTTGGTACCTGATGGTACTCTGTTTGGTGATCCCATTTTTGGGATTCTCGCAAAATGCTCCGGCTTCTCCACTCAATAGCGTAACGCTAGACGGTGCTTGTGAAGACTTGGAGATCCTTAACGTAAGTTGGGCAAACGAGTCGGAATGTGAAGCGGCTGATGGGCAACTGTACTTTACAGTAGCAGATCAAGCAGGTTTTGCAACGCAAACTTACACCCTACAGATGGACTTCGGTACCAAGGTCAAGACCGTTACAGGCCTGACTACAACCGACGGACAACTGATCCTTTCAGGGCTGTATCCTTCGCGTTACGCTAACTTCCAGCTTGTCAGAGAGACAGATAACTGTACTTCTTCTACCTTCGAGCGTGCTTATTTAATAGAGCATGCTTGCGATTTTTCAGAAGGACGAACGTTCTGTGGTTCTGGCACGATTAGCCATTCTAATTGTGATGGAGAGACTGTGACCATCTACAAGAACAATATCTCTCCGAGCACTTACATCTACACCGATAATGATTATTTGGGATGTATTGCGCATGTAAGTAGCGGTTGTAGTGTAGAAATGTCAGAACGGGTGATGTGTCTTGATTATAACAAAACGGCACCAACCCCAGGCAATGGTTATGAGTATGGTGATGTTACTTTCACCAGAGTAGTAGGCGCTTCTAACGCTGGCTATTCCAACCGCACTGCTGAGCGGATTAACTGGATTATTTGTAATGGAGAATCAGAAGGTTATTCCCGTACTCAAGTGAACCAGGCTATTTGGTATGTTACTGGTACCAGCAACACGAGCAACCAGTTGGCTACTAATGCTGTGGCAGCAGTGACCAATAGCAACCTAACAGGTGTTGCGAGTCAAATGGTGTTCTTTCTACCTAGCCTAAGCCATATTCAACCATTCGTTGATTATGTGTGTGAGTCAGCTCCTTCCGGCGATTGTGATGTTGTGGTCCGCGCCAAGGGAAATTGTGGTGGTGAGCAAATTCAGTTAAAACTTGATGGGGTAGCTGTGCAAACCTGGACTTTGACAACCTCATTAACGAACTATACCTATACTGGCTTTTCAGACGGACAGCAGATTCAGGTAGCTTTCATTAATGATGACAATAGTGGTTGTGATAAAAATGTTTTTGTTGATTATATCGAAGTTGGTGACAATACCTACCAAACAGAAACCAACGCAACCAGAACCGGTTGTGGTGATAGTCAGTGGTTGAACTGTAATGGCAACTTTGACTTTGGTAATGTAAACTGTTCTAATACACCAGTTCCTACCGGACCTACAGATTACGCTTTTACCTGTGATGATTATATCGAGGTAGGTGTTACAGGTGAGGGTACCGACTGTAGTGCTACTCCAAACGCTCAGGTAAATATTACCAACCCTTCTAACGTCTACCAAGTAGTTGCAGAAGTGGTTTACAAGAATCAGTACCCTGGAACCAGTGTTCAGGTTTTTGATAATGATGGCAATACCTATTGGATTCAGCAAGTCGATATCTCTGGAGCCAGTAGTAATGTTTATGTCTATCGTGGTTTAATTACCGATAACCCCTCTTGGATTGGTCATAACTCAGCTACTGGAAGTTGTGCCAGTAACAATGGCTTACAATCTTTGGTGGTTTATCCTTTCCGGAATACAACAATAAAAAGATCCTCTAGTGGCACATTTACCGCCATTAGTGGCTATTGTAATTTAAAGACGTTCACTATTCCGATCCCTACCGATGTTACTTCTCGTACCATTACGGTATCTCTACCAATTTCAGAGATGACAACGGATGGACGTTTTCTTACCGTTCGTGCTACCGCCGGCGGTGTAACAGCTACCGAGACCATTTATGGCCCGGACAATGGTTGTTGTTTAGCAGTTGTGGATATTACCCTCAATGACGTTCTTGGAAGTACAAACCAGGTAAGCATTGAAGTGGATACTCGTTCTTCTCAAAATCCTAATGGTAGTGGTTGTGGCCAATCATGGGTTATTGCCGGTTTGGTTCACGCAGAAGTAGAATGTCCTAACTTGGGTACTGACTACGGTGATGCTCCTGACTCTTATGGCGATATCTGCTACACCATTAATAATAGCAATGGCAATCCTTTCTCTCCTACTCGCTTGGGCGATATGGTTGACACCGAAGACAATAGTCAGCACGCTGATAATGCCGACGGTGACGACAACGATGCCAATGGCGATGATGAAGATGGTGTGACCTTCGTTGGTGGTACAGACCTTCAAGGAGGGACAACCAAGCAGATAACCCTTAGCTGGAGCTCCAATGACATGGAAGGCCATATTTACGGCTGGATCGATTGGAACCGTGATGGTGATTTCGATAACCCTTCTGAGCGTGTTATTAATAATTATGTTGTTGGTTCTAATAACAATCGTTCAACAGGTACACATACCTTCACTATTAATGTTCCTAACAGTGTCAGCTGTGGTACTTCTTTTGCCCGGTTCACAATTCAAAGTAGTGTCAATGAAGGCGGCCCTACCGGCAACTTCTGTGGCACACTTGATGATGGTCAAGACGGTGAAGTGGAAGATTACCAAGTTAACCTCCTCGGCGGTATCAGTATCACTACTGGTCCCGACGTTGCCATTTGTGCAGGTAGCAATGTGACCATTCAGGCTTCGGCTTCTAATGGTACTGCGCCTTACACTTATGTTTGGGACAACGGTTTGGGCGCTGGTGCCAGCCATGTAGTTTCTCCAAACACCACTACTACTTATGGTGTGATGGTGACGGATGCTGCTGGTTGTACAGGTGTTGACGAAATCGTGGTGACGGTTAATCCTAATCCAGATGTTACCATCGCCAAAACCGATGCTTCTTGTGGTGAGGATAATGGTACTGTTACGGCTAGCGCCAATAGCGGTACTTCTCCCTACACCTTTATGTGGAGCAATGGTTTGGGTACTGGTGCCACTAAAAACAACCTCGCTGCTGGCACTTACGGTGTCACCGTACTGGATGCGAATGGTTGTTTTGATATTGGCTCGGTGACCATTAATAGCAGTGGTGGTGTAACGGTCAATGCGGGTGCAGATGAAACCATCTGTGCAGGTGAAAGCGTCAACCTCGTCGCAGTGTCGAATGGTGGTGCTTCTCCCTACACCTTTAGCTGGAACAATGGCCTCGGAAACGGAGCAACCAAATCAGTGAGTCCTACATCTACGACCACTTATGTGGTAACGGTGACGGATGCCAACGGTTGTACCGATACCGATGAGGTAGTTGTAACCGTTAACGCTAATCCATTGGTAAATATCGCTTGTGCAGATGATCCTATTTATTTGAGATCAATTTCCAATAGTGCCCAGACTTGTGGTTCGACTGTCTACGGCTTCTATAGCGGTTCTTTGGTTAATAACTACACTAGTCAGAAGCATTGGAACGTCATTGCAGGTTCTTTCCAGGAGTTTGCTAACGGTACCGCCGTGGCATCTATGCAGGTCGTTAATAATGACGATGCTGACCTTGTCTTTAATGTTAAGGCGGTTTTCCGTGGTCGTACTTTTGCTGCTCCGGCCGGAAGTCCTAAGGAAAATGCGCAGTGTATAGGTGACTTAGACAATAGCGACTGGTACTACTATCCTGAATTAGAAGCTACCATGACAGGAGCTGGTGATCTTACTGGTGCTGTGGTTAAATTTGTTCGCAACGGACCATCTTTCCAAATGGGCACAGGTGCAAACCTTAATGATGCAGCTGCATTTGGAGGGTCTGGTTGGTTAACCTTTGATGTGCTTAGCCAGCCTAATGGCGGAGTAACGTTGAATGAAGGTTCCGGTGGCGATTTTAATTTCAACCTTTCAGGTATTGCCTTACTTAATACTACACCTGAGTGTTTAACCATCTGTTTAGGTGAATCAACTACCCTCACCGCCAATATTGTAGATGGTGAAGATATCTCCTACGAATGGAGTACTGGTGCTACAACTTCTTCTATCACAGTTAGCCCAACCGAAACGACCTCTTATGGTGTAACGGTTACAGATGGCAACGGCTGTACAGATGAAGATCACGTAACGGTAACAGTAAACGACGCAAATTGGGATGACGTAAGCTTAAATAGCAACGTTTCCAACTGTGACGGAGACTGTGACGGTTCCATCTTCGTAGATGCTAACTATAACTCAACAGGTGAGTACCGCATCGAATATACTTTCAATGGGCAAGTAGTTCAGGTGCCAGGTACCTATACCGCATCAGCTGGTTTCACACTGAATGGTCTTTGTGCAGGAACTTATAGCGACATCACGATAGTGGGTGTCGAAACGGGTTGTTCTGCTATTTGGCCAGAAGATATTACGATTACAGAACCTAATGCACCTAAAGTAGATGTTAGTGATGATCAGGAAATTTGCGAAGGTGAATCGGTTAGCCTCTCTGCATCTGCTTCTGGAGGAACAACTCCTTATACCTTTAGCTGGAATAATGGTTTAGGAAATGGTGCTAATAAAACGGTAAGCCCTAATGTAACGACTACCTATGTTGTTACAGTTACCGATGCCAATGGCTGTACAGATACCAATGAAATTGTTGTAAGTGTTAGCCCCAACCCATTGGTAAATATTGCTTGTGCGGATGATCCAATTTCCTTACGGACAATCTCTAATAGTTCTCAAACTTGTGGATCAAGCGTTTACGGTTTCTACACAAGCGCTCTGGTAAACAACTATACCTCTAACCGCAACTGGACCATTTCTGGTAGCTCGTTCGAGGAGTTTGCTAACGGAACAGCAGTTGCATCTATGCAAGTGGTGAATCAAGGCGACGCAGATTTGATCTTCAATATGAAGGTGGTATTCCGTGGTCGTACTTTTGCAGCCCCTACTGGTAGCCCGAAAGAAAATACCCAGTGTATTGGTGATCTCAATAACAGCGACTGGTATTACTACCCAGTGATGGAAGGCTTCATGTATGGTGCCGGTGACCTTGCCGGAGCAGTGGTGAAAATCACGCGCCGTGGCGAGTCTTTCCAAGTAGGTACAGGTGCCAACCTGAATGATGCAGCTACCTTTGGTGCTTCAGGATGGAACGATCTGGATGTGTTGAGTCAGCCAACGAATGGCCCTGGTTTAGCCAGTGGTGCTACCTCAGGCGACTTCAATGTAAACCTTTCAGGAACGGCGCTTCTCAATACTACGCCTGAATGTCTGACTATCTGTCAAGGTGAGTCAACAACCCTTACGGCAAACGTAGTAGAAGGAACGGGTGTTTCTTACCTATGGAGCACTGGCGAAACGACTGCTTCAATCACGGTTACTCCTACACAAACCACTGACTACGGTGTTACAATCACTGTAGGGAATGGTTGTACCGATTCTGATGAAGTAACAGTGACGGTTAATCCTAACCCTGCAGTTGCAGTAACTGGAACCGACGCCACTTGTGGTGAAAATAATGGTACAGCTACCGCTACTGCTTCAGAGGGTACTGCTCCTTATACTTATATGTGGAGCAATGATGCTACCACGGCTTCGATCAACAACTTGGCTGCTGGTACTTACTCAGTGACCATCATGGATGCGAATGGTTGTACAGCAGAAGGCAGTGTAACCATCGACAATATCGGTGGCCCATCTGTTAATGCAGGTGCTGACCAGGAAGTATGTGCTGGTACTGAAGTAACCATCACAGCAGTTGCCAGTGCTGGAACTGCGCCTTATACTTACAACTGGAACCAAGGTTTAGGGGCAGGTGCTTCGCATACCTTCACGCCAACATCGACAACAAACTATAGAGTTACTGTTACAGATGCGAATGGTTGTACGGATACGGATGTAGTAAGAGTAGTAGTTAACCCTAATCCTACCGTAAGTGTAGCAGGAGTTGATGCTACTTGTGACGAAGACAATGGAACAGCCACTGCAACCGGCAACGGCGGCATGGCTCCTTATACTTATGCATGGAGTAACGGCGATAGCGGTGCAATGGTTACCGGTCTTGCTCCAGGTACTTACACGGTTACCGCAACAGACAGCAAAGGCTGTACTGGCGAAGGCAGTGTAACGATTGAAAATATTCCTGGCCCAACAGCAGACGCTGGCGACGATCAGGAAGTATGTGCTGGCACAGAAGTGACCATCACCGCAGTTGCGAATGGTGGAACTGCACCATTTAGCTACAGCTGGAACCAAGGTTTGGGAGCAGGCGCTTCACAGACCTTCACACCAACAGCAACGCGCAACTACACAGTAACAATTACGGATGCCAACGGCTGTGAAGCTACAGATGTAGTAAGAGTAGTAGTTAATCCTAATCCTACGGTAAGCGTATCTGGTGTTGATGCCACTTGTGGTTTTGACAACGGCACAGCAACAGCATCTGCTTCTGGCGGAACTGCTGCTTACACCTATGCATGGAGCAACGGCGATAGCGGTGCGATGATCACTGATCTTGCACCAGGCACTTACACTGTTACGGCAACGGACATCGAAGGTTGTTTCGGTGTTGGC
>NZ_JBOEFX010000196.1:0-9799 GCF_050633125.1 Lewinella sp. | reverse complement strand
TGCGGGAAGGTGCGGGGTGCGGCTACTCAAACCAGATAAAGGCACATCTCAACCTATCTATTTTTCCACCACTTTAGTGCTCGGTACAGATAAGAACGTTGCTGTTGGACTCGGTAGTAGGTGGTTTTGGTAGCGCCAAATTGTTCGCGGATCGCAGCGATAGCAGGAATCATACTTCCTTCAAAATCAAAGATGGGTAATTTCAATTGCTGCTGGGTAAAATCGAGGGCTTGGGCGATAAGCCAGATGCCAGAACCACTGTTGCGCAGCTCAGGGTCATCGCCGGAAAGGTGGTAATAAGCTGCTTGCTTATCCCACATCACATAAGCAACGGAGTGAATATTACCCTCCGCATCCACTGCCGCAAAAATCTGCCTTCTTCCGGCTTTAGCCAAAGCTTGGTCATGGCGTTCTAATTGCGCAAAAGAATAGGGAAGAGCGAGGCCCTGTCGGGTGAAACTCAGTTCGTTTATTTGATAAAAAGTAGAAAGAGCAAGTTCCGTTTTCAACGTAAGCAAAGCATCAGCCTTGCGAATATTTCGGCGCATATTTCGGTTAATCCCCGAGCGCCAATCCTGTCCTTGGCCTAATTGCAAGCGGTGTGTATGATAAGCGAATGTCTGGAAACTATCTGGAAGTAGTGGAATAAAATCATTCGCCAATGGGCTAAACTGCTGATCAATACCAGCGAAACTAGGCAGTGCCTTTAAGAGTAAGCGCAGGACTTCTTGGGGTGGATTCTGCCTAAGCTCAAGGCCAGGAATAAACCCCATGTATTTAGTAAACAAAGGCATCGTCACGTAATGCAGACCCATCCGATGCTTGTGAAAATAAGGAAGGGCGGCAAGTGTCTTCTCTCCGTCCTTCACCAATACTACCGACCATTGACCATCTTCCGCAACGGCATTCAGGTACCAAGGCTCGCAACAGATTGGCAGGTCTGGCAAAGTGGCACAAAAAGCCGCATAATCTTCTTTAGAATGGTTAATCTCCAAATCGTTACATTGCGCAAAAAACAAACTGAGCGTTCGCTTCGCGTCTACTTTTGGGTTTTACAAACAGATTAATACACTCAAAATAAAGCGTTTAAGCATCTACTTGAAAAACGTCGGCTCAATTTATTTTGTACTGTTTTTTACTCTTGCGTAACCGACATCAAAAACTGGATCAACAACCGTATGCCGTAGCCCGTAGCTGCCTTACCTTTTCCGTAAGGCGTATCGCCAAAAGCGGTGCCCGCAATATCGAGGTGTGCCCAAGAAGGATGGTTATCCGTGAAAAACTCCAGAAACTTGGCAGCAGTGATCGCACCTGCTACCGGGCGGCCACTAAAATTCTTGATATCAGCGACATCCGATTTCATATCCTCGCCGTATTCTTCCCAAATAGGCAGGCGCCATACCCGTTCGCCAGTTTGCCGGCCAGCCTGCTCTAGATGATGTGCCAGTTGGTCGTCATTACTAAACAAGGCTGCTGCTTGATAACCGAAAGTCCGAACACTGGACCCCGTGAGGGTTGCTAAATCAATGATAACTTGTGGTGCGTGTTCACGGATGACATACGACAAACCGTCGGCCAAGATCAGGCGACCTTCTGCATCGGTATCGATGATTTCGATGGATTTACCGCTATAAGAAGAAATGACATCACTAGGCTTTACTGCCAAAGCGTCCACAGAATTGTCGGTCGAAGGAATTGCTGCTACCAAATGCACTGGTAATTTTAGCCGCGCAGCAGCCTCCATCGTTCCTAAAACCGCTGCGGCACCGCCCATGTCACTCTTCATGTAGTGCATATTGGTGGAAGGCTTGATGGACAAACCGCCGGTATCGAAGGTAACACCCTTGCCTACCAGACCGATCTTCGGTTGGGTGCCATTACGATTAGGGCCTTTGTATTCCAGAAAGATAAAAGCAGGTGGTTCCGGACTGCCATAATTAACGGCCAACAAAGCGTGCATCCCTGCTTTAGTAATCTGTTCTTTGTCCCAAATCGTCGCCTGATAACCGTACTTCTCTGCCGAAGCTTTTGCCCAAGCTGCAAGGTCATGAGGGTGTTTATAATTTGCGGGCGCATTAACCAGCGCCATCACTTCCGTTTGTGCCTGAGCGATAATCAACCCACGCTGGCAATATTCTTTAGCTGCAGCTAATTGGTCCTCAGGTAAAACAATGCTTAATTCGAAATCGGCATTTTGTACAACATTGGCCTGGCCATTACTCGTTTTGTAACGCCCTAAATGGTAGCTCCCTTGCCACAGTCCGTTGACAGCAGCTTCACTCAACAATCCAAATAAATCATCTCCTTCCGTGGCTGGCCACAGGAGGGTCGTCTTTGCGGTAAGCAAATGACTGTGCTTGCTGGAAAGGTGCTGAAAAGCTTGTAAGGTTTTACTAAAATTGACATTAGTGCCCAAGCCTAGAAGAACGAATAATTGGTCGCCACTAGGTAGGCTCACCACTTCTTTTGCTCCAGCTTTAAAGCCGCGAAGAATCACATCCTCCTGTTGCCCAACTAGTTGACTAATTTTCGCAAGTGGCGCAGCAGCTATTTGCCCCTGGTTTTGGCCCACCGGGACAATAATGGTTTGCTGTGCTTGTGGTTGGAAATCCGATTGAAATTGTAGCGTCATTTTCAGGTTTTTGGGATCCTAGGTGGTGGTTAATTGATCGTGAAAGAAAAGCCAGCTCAAGGCCATAGGAAACTCTTCTCCCCAGCGGGATTCATTGTGCTCCCCATCTGGATCGACAGAGAGGAAAAATTCCGGCTTTGTTTTTGAAGCCTGATTTTCCAAAGCTTTCTTTAATCGTTGTAGGTTAGGGATCATTGTGGCACTTTCCTTTTTACCACCGTAGAGATAGACCCTTCCAGAAAAAGGATTTTTCAGGTTCAGCAGCTGGAAAGGAATATTTGGGGTAACCCAAAGTGATGGTGAAAAGACCATCAGGCGGCCATAGACTTCCGGGTACATCATACCAGCATAAATGCTGATCAGTCCGCCCATTGAACTGCCTCCGATACCGGTATTATGACAGTTGGGGAGCGTCCGAAATCGTTGATCGATATAGGGTTTAAGCCTTTCGGCTAAAAATTTGACATAAGAACGGCCTTGTCCTTTACCAAAGCGGGTTTCAGTGGTAGAAGGTGTAAACTCTACGATTCGCTTATCCATGGCATGATCAATGGCAATGATGATGATATCGCCTCGGCCTTCCTGTTGTAGTTGTGCCAAGCGTTTATCTACCGCCCAGTTACCATAAGGTGCATAATCATCGAAGAGGTTCTGCCCATCCTGCAGGTACAAAACGGGATAGTGCCGATCGGTTTCATAATAATCGTGAGGAAGTAAAGCTGCAATCCGTCGGGTCTGTACAGATGACGGCATCTCGAAATCGTTCTCGATGATTTCAATCTTGGGCAAAAAAGCCCCTGGAAAAGAAAAACGATCCTGCTTCCAACGAATTACTTCATCTGTGGCTTCATGATGAGAGCGCAAGACCTGTCTATTGGGGCGATCATTGCCATTATCGTCGAGTTCTACGTGATCCCAACTGCCGCGAGCATACTTGTATTCGAGTATTTCAGGAAGGTCTTTGAGTGGAAGCTCCAAACGAAAATGACCTGTAGCAACCTGCTGCATTCGGTAACGTTCATCCGCTACCCGCCAACGGTTAAAGTTACCTACAACATAGATGGGTTGCTCTTCTTCATTGGTTGCCAGAAGATTGAGCGTGAAAATTGTCCCATTGGTGGCTGAAACGTTACTTGCCATGTTTGGTTTTCGTAAAGTTCACAAAGATAGGGATTTCAGGGATGTGTTCTAGTTATTCTTAAAAATCTCCTTTAACTTTAAATACGCTGACATTTTCCACCATTAAACGTCAAGCGAAAATTATCAAGTAAATTAACCTAAAAGCAAAAGCATTATGCTGCGCCACCTCTCTACAATTGCCATTTTATGTTGGCTCTTTCTATCCGGTTTGTTTTTCTTGCTGTGTTTCAGTGAATGGCAAAACCCAAACTCCTCACAAGAATTTTACTGTGGCACCGTATCTCCCACGGAAAAATGGGCGAACGATCCAAAATACCAACACTTGGATTTAGGTAAAACCATTTTCCGCAACAACTGTGCGGCTTGCCATGCTGGTGATATGAAGACCAATCTAACAGGCCCAGCGCTAGGCGGAATGCGGGAGCGCTGGAGGGATCATGGTGGTGACACCACCTTGTACGCATGGATCAGGAACTCACAAAAGATGATCGCTTTGGGCGAAAATCAACACGCACAAAAGCTTTGGGGAGAGTGGGGCCCAACCATTATGAATAGTTTTGAAAACCTGACAGATGAAGAGATTGATGCGGTGATCGGATACATTGAAATGAGCTACGGGGGGATTTACAGCAACAAAATTAGCTCATAGGATTGCAAAATCAATTTTTAAAAACGGTAATAAATCTTATCCTTGTGCTACTAACGCTTTGTAAAGAGAACAAAACAATATGCTTTCTTCCCTTTACTAACCACCAAATACCAAGACCAACAAAGCATGTATCCTGATCTTTCCTACCTGTTTCACGATCTCTTTGGCACCGCTACCGACAATTGGCTGAGCATATTCAAGACCTTTGGTTTGCTCGTTGCGTTAGCTGTACTAACAGCAGCCTTTTTGCTAAAAAAGGAACTCCAACGGCGTGCTGAAATCGGTCAATTCCAAGGTGTTCCTGCCAAAATCATCAGTAATGCACCATTGGATATCCAGGACTATGTACTCAATGCGTTTTTTGGTTTCATCGTCGGTTTTAAGCTCGTATATATCGTCCAAAACCTGGATGCCATGCAAGCTGACCCTGCGAGCATCATTATTTCCGGCAAGGGAAACTGGCTGGCTGGGATAATAGGTGCAGGCCTGCTTACTGCTTATTACTTCTATCTGGATAGTCAGCGTAAAAAACAAGGCACCAAAGAAGAACTCAAAACACTCTATCCGCACGATAGGATCATGGACATCTCTACGGTGGCGGTTATCTCGGGTATTATTGGGGCCAAGTTATTTACCGTCGTTGAACAACCACAAGCCTTTTTTGCAGATCCTATGGGGCAGCTTTTCTCAGGAGATGGATGGACGATTTATGGGGGCTTGATTGGTGGTTTCGTAGGTGTGTATATTTTACTTCGGCGCAAAGCTATTCCCGTCTTACCTGTGATCGACGCTGTTGCGCCGGCGCTAATTGTTTCTTATGGTGTAGGTCGTATGGGCTGTCACCTGGCGGGAGATGGCGACTGGGGAATCCCGGCAGCAGCACAACCAGACTGGTGGTTTCTTCCCGACTGGCTATGGGCCCAGGATTATCCTCGAAATGTGCTCAATCGTGGCGTAGAAATGGCCGATTGCGTTGGAAAATATTGCAGCCATTTAGCAGAGGCCGTCTACCCTACCTCTGTTTACGAAACCATGATGGCCTTTACCATCGGGCTCATTCTTTGGGGCTTACGCAAAAAAACGACAGCGTGGCCAGGCTTACTTTTCGCCATCTACCTGATGTTTAACGGTGCGGAGCGATTCATGATTGAAGGCATTCGCGTCAATGATCGCCACGAAGGGCTCGGAGGTTTTACCCAGGCAGAATTCATTGCTTTGATCCTCCTGGGCATTGGTGTGGTATGGGCGGGATGGTTGCTGTTGGCAAAGAAGCGGGATGCGGTGTAACACAGCCATACTCACTTTGTAGTAAATTTAGCCACAGAGGCACAGTGACACGGAGGTTTCTATTGGGAGTTTTTTTTAAAAAAAAACTCCGTGTCACTGTGCCTTTGTGGCTAGAAAAGTCAAAGTAAAAATAGCTTTACAAAAGAAATTACCGCCACCTGTATTGATACTGAATGCCACCAAATAACTCCGTATAGTTGGCGAATTGTTCGGATTTATTGTGGTTTAAACTGGTGTAAAGGCTCAACTGGTGCCGCTTAGCTGGTGCGAAGCTTAGGTTCAAGCTACTGCTTAACAACAGGCCATCCGCTTCCTGATCGAGGTAGTTTTTAAACACAGAATTGTGTAACGACACACTCCAGCGACCATCTTTGGTAGATTTATTCACACCAAAACTACCACCAAAACGATTGGTGCGTAACGGGTAAACATCTATGCGCTGAGCTTGTAATGAGAAGTTGAAAGACCACTGGCTGGGGAGTATTCCCAAGTTATAAGAAACCATAGCCAGCCAAGTTTCCATGTTCGTGAATTCACGCGTAAAGGGGTTGCGGTCATTAAGTGCCTGGAACTGCCCGAGCACAAAAACCTGTTGCGACCGTAGGCTATCCTGCCATTGCCAGTGCGGACTGACACTGTAGTTGGTCGTCACCATCGCTACCCTTACAGAGTCGATATTATCCAAGCGGCTGTCGAGCTGATCAATACTGTAATTCGTGAAATTAATATCCGCACCAAACCGCGGGTTAGGGTTGATATTCAACACAGCGTTGCCAACAATCCGCCGTGTCGTTTCTAAGCGGTAGCCCAACAAATTATTACGTTCCAGGCCTAGTGAGCCAGACAAGTTCACCTTTCGTTGCGCAAAAGAGATTTTAGGTGCAATCAGCCATCGCTGTAAATCATTGGCAAAAAAGTAACTCCCCAAGCTATTGAACTCGGGCATGATGCGCTCGAAAGTTGTGCGTAATAATACCGGTGAAAAATCAAACTCCAACCCTCCCCTTACGGCATAGTTGAGCTGCGTAGAAGTGCGTACCTCCAAGGGCGTAGGAATGCTGGTAGACAAGTAACCTGCGGCGAGGTTAGATCGTTGGTCGCGGTTGAGCATATTGCCCGCCAGTTCGCCCGTGAAGTTTATCTTTTTGCCTAAAGGCAATCGCCAGGTACATGCCACAATCGCATTTTCAGCAGCCTTTAAGGTACTGTCGATCATTCCAGAAGGAAGTGAATTGGGGTCGTCTTTGGCCTGAAAGTAGATCAGATCAATAAACTGATTGTCTTCTCCAATGCCCAGTTTGAAAGCCATTCCATTGCGTTGGTAACGAGCAGGCAACTGTCCTCCTGCAACACTCGTGGTAGCCATTCGTGCCGACCGCAAGCGTCCGTACATGGCACCAATGCGCCACAAACCGGGGTCCATCTCCACGCCTACCCCCAAGAAAGAGTGCCCTGCCAGCGAGTAATTCGAGAAATTGAGGTTACGCCACCCTGCATGAACCTTGAGCCAACGGTAAGTCGGGCTCATCCCAAACTGGGCAAACCGTGGGTAGTTCAACTGTTGGCCTTGCTGCCCCAAAGTGAAAGAAAAAGGCAACGACACCTCGTACAATTGTAGGTTGGCACTACCGCTCATGTTCCAATTTGGGGAGGTCGATCGCCCGTCAATGCCGCTGGCTTGATAAAACTGCGTGCCCAGTTGCAAGTTACCGCTGAGCTGTACCGCCGGTTGTTGCCCAAGGTTTTCCAGGTTCTGGGTAGCAATATTTGATGACAACAACAGAAAAGCTAGTAAACACAAAAAGGAAGACTGCCAATAATTCATAAACAGGGATTTAGCTTGGTAGAAGGATGCGGGGCGACTCCGTCGCCCCTTGAGGTAAAGCGTAAAGAGACTTAATGCATCCTGAAAACAGTTCAACTTAAAATTGAAGAAACTCACTTTCTGTCAGTAGGGATTCACCGCCGTAATCATAGACTACTTGCAGGCCATACTGGTATCGATCACCACTATTGGTCGTCAAATCTTGGTAGGAAATCTCCTCGGCAGGCAATGATTTCAGTAGCCGTAATGGGCCCTCATTGACCGCGCGATACAGCAACAACCGATAACCGGATGGTACAACGGGGTTTTGCCAAGAAAGCTCGATGCCATCCCGCGTACTGGTCATCTGCAACTGAATGGCGGTTATGCCGGCGGGATTGGAAGCCTGCGTCATTTGAACCTGCATAACCGCCGAAGAAGCTGACCACAGGGTGGCGTCATCATGACACCTGACACTGTATTGGTAGTTTTTCCCGGCAAGGGCCGTCCGATCTTGGTAAATCTCTGGTTTGCCCTCTAGCAGGGTGAGTCTTTCCCAATTATTTTGGCCTGGCTCACGGCGACGGATTTCGGTGTGGGTAACATCCTTGCTAGGGCTGGGTAGCAGTTGTAGGTCGACACTCGTAGCGCCGATGGTCACTTGCTTAATTTGGGGAGCTACCGGCGCGATCAGGTCCGGCTTATCCACTTTCAAGACCTGCGAATAGTCGCTAGCATTGAAATAACCATCCATAGCCACTACTCGGTAGTAGATTTCTTCCGTCAGCGTTTTCAATGACAAATGATGGGTGTAGCCGGGGTTCGTTATAGGCGTACTGTTCAACTGGGTAAACAGGTGATCATCCGCATTTGCGAAGAAAACATTGTAGCCCATGAGGTCTTTTTCCTGGTTTGGGGCCCATTCCAGGGAAAGTAGTCCCGTGGTATCGATGTGTGCTTTTAGCCCTTGCGGTGGTGCCGGAGGCAGGCTATCGACCCAAAAATTATTGATCGGCAGCGACTGTGCGAAATTGCCCGCCGTATCAATAGCAGTAACGGTATAGTAACGCTTTTCGCCAGGTGCCGCCGGTTTGGTATCCAGCCATGCTTTTTGGTTAGGAGTAAGTAACTTTTCATTGACCCAAGAATAAGGTCCTTCGGCAGTAGGCCCCGAGGCAACAAAGTAACCCGCCAAGTCTGTCGGTTCTTCCAGCATCCGCCAGCTGATCAGTGATCCTTCCGGAAGTTGCTGCACCTGCTGAGGCAGAGGTGTTGGTGGAGGCGTACGATCACGGCCCATACCTTCGACCCAGCTAATATCTTCGGCCACTCTACCAAAGGCATCAAAGGGACGTACTCTATAACTCGCGGGTACATAATTTTCTGTGAGTGGTACCCGAAAGGTAGCCCATCCGCCAGCCAGCGAGTCAGAGATACTGTTATCGATAACGATAAACGGGACCTTGTTAAGGCGTTTAAAGTTGCGGCCACCATCCGACGAGCGTTCTATCCAGTAGCCCGAAGCAGGGAAGGGATTCTCAGCGGGATTCCAGCGGAGGCTTATTTCTTGTTCTTTTTCTATCAACTCCAAGGCTGACACTCGTGGCAGTGGAAACTCCGCAGTAGGCTCCAAAAAGTACCTGCCTGGCACAGCTACTGCATTCTCTGCAACCGCAGGGGCCACTTCGTAAACATAGCTTTTGCCAGCGGTAGCTGTTTTGTCTTCCCAGCCTAAAGCCAACGCAATCGCCAACTCGGGGTCAGCATCAGCGGCAAGCATGGCAAACCCAAAGAGGTTTTCTTCCTGCGTATGGCGAGCAACGATCCCTCCGGCGAGGCCAGCCTCTGGGGCCATCTCTATTTCGCCGTAAAGGCCCTGAGCAGCAATGGCCGCCAACTGATGGTCGCGCCCAAATTGCGCTTTAAGTTCCTCAAGGCTTTTAGCTCGCAGCGGCATACTTGTCAATTGTTCACCTGCCGAAAAATCAGCACCGCGCTCTCCCATCGGATACCGATAAACATGGTAGCCTTGCTGACTCAACGCCTGCCAACTCGCATAATTTGCGGGTGCCCAGCGCAAATGATTGACGCCTCCTTCTTGATAACCAATGACACTAATGCCTGGCGTAGTAGCCGATTGTCCTAGTAATCTACCAGAAGTGATACATAACAAAAGGACGAAAAGTAGATTTTTCATAATTTATTTTTGACACACCGTTGATGTTTGCCAACCGTAGCTTGGGCTTCAGCCCGAGCGTAATTTTCACGCTCGGGCTGAAGCCCAAGC
>NZ_JBOEFX010000195.1:0-848 GCF_050633125.1 Lewinella sp. | reverse complement strand
CGGGAACAGAAGCGACGATAGCTGCATTTATTGATTACAACAAAGACGGAACTTTTGATCCAAATACAGAGAAGTATATTGCGAGTGTACCGAATGGCGCAACGAACGTAACGGTAAGTGTTGGCCCTATTCCAGCAACCTCAGTAGTTGGCCAAGATCTAGGTCTACGTATTCGCCTGGCCAATGATATGGCTGAAGTAATGACTTCTACCGGTATTGCTAATAGTGGTGAAGTAGAAGATTATATGGTACAAATCATCGGTTTTGATTACGGTGATTTACCTGATACCTACACAACTACCGGGCCTGAAGCTCCGCGCCATATTGTGAGTGAAGACCTGAAGCTTGGATCATGTGTAGATACAGAAATTGATGGCCTCCCCGAGGCCATGGCGGGCATGATGCAAGGAGGTGATGATGCTGATCCTGGTCTGGCAACCTTCGGTACATGTACCGATGGTAGCGACGAAGACGGTATCCTGTTCACTCACCCATTCATTCCTGGTAACGAGTCATGTATCACGGTAAGTGCCATGAACATGACCGGTGAAGATGCTGTATTACAAGTATGGATCGACTGGAACGGCGACGGTATGTTTGGTGCTGGTGAAGAATTGGTCTTCAATGATGCTATTGTCCCCCCAGGCGGAGTTGATGGTGCCGAATACTGCTTCCCAGTACCAACCGTCGTTCGTTACAGCGAAGGATCTTTATTCGTTCGTGCTCGCTTGAGTTCGGATGGTGGCCTTGCGCCTGATAGCCAAACCGGCGCTGTACCTTTTGGTGAGATAGAGGACTACAAAGTCAAGCTCAGCAAAGTAGGTAACCTGGTATGGGAAGACTACAAC
>NZ_JBOEFX010000194.1:5401-5562 GCF_050633125.1 Lewinella sp. | reverse complement strand
CCAACCAATGGATCCGTAACACTTATGTTACTCAACGTTACATTTCCGGTGTTCTCTACCGTAAACGTGTAGGTGATCACATCGCCTACTGCGCCAGTTCCACCAACACTCGACGTCTTGATGAGCGCAATGGCAGGGGTCTGGTTCAAGGTCGTTACTGT
>NZ_JBOEFX010000194.1:0-5324 GCF_050633125.1 Lewinella sp. | reverse complement strand
CTTGCGTGATCGTGTATGTCGCGGTGAAAGTACTATTATCAATCGCACCTACAGCCAAAGTAGCAATTGGGCCTCCCATCACCGCTACCAATGGATCTGTAACAGTAACATTGGTTAGATCTGAATTCCCCGTATTAGTAACCGTAAAGGCGTAAGTAATCGTTTCGCCTACTTGCGCAAAACCATCACTATTCTCGTCCTCAAAAGTTCCATTTTTGATGATCGCTATATCTGAATTCAACAACATACAAGGTAAAGAAAAAGAAGTAGGGTCATTCTCCAGATAGATATCAGAAGAAGGAGCGTCATCTACACTAATGGACATTTGGTTATTGAAATTCGCACCAAAAGTAGTAAAAATCCCTTGTTGGATAGCACCATCGTTGGTAAGCACTTCTACATTTCCACTCATACAATCATTCGGTAATCTAAAAGAGAATAGCTCAATTGGAGCTCCCGAAGTCGTGTTAGGAGAAGGTGAGTTTTGCAGTACTACCTGATATACATCATAACCACCAAAACCATCCGTGGTTCCCGCAAACATATCATAAGTGTCCTCCGTTATCAACTGTGCTGTCCAAGAACCTGTTATGTTTATAAAAGGCCCCGAACTGGGTACAGGAGGAATAGCAGGGTCGGTCATTGTACCCTCAGGTAAAATGAAACTAAAAACTGCTGTTGAGATGGTTACATTGTTCGAAGTAAAATTCGGATAAGCAACCGCAGTAATATCCAAAGGATCATTAGAATCCTGGATAAAACCATAGGTTACTTCATTCTGCCCCCAAAGAGAGGAGATCGAAAGCAACCATAGAAATACAATACTTATAGCACTGTAGTGAAATTTCATAGTTCGTAATTTTATTCAAATGAAAATGACTAGAGAATAACGGGGGGGAACCTTACTATTTCCTCAACCCTTGCTAAGGGGTTAATTCTTGAGCTAGTTGTTCAACAATGATGAAGGTTTGTATCTTAAAGAAATTAGCAGGGTGCCCGTCAACATTATTGAAAATAGGGTCGACGTCATTATTTTGACCCGCAAAAATGGTATCACCGTCCAGATTGGCATCTGTTAGGTTATACCCTGGCAGAATGTAAGTTTGAATCTTAAAGAAGTTACCCGGAGCACTGTCAACTTGGTTAAAAACAGGGTCCTTGTCATTAAACTGACCTGCAAAAACTACGCGATCATCGCTCAAGGTATTTCCAGACCATAGGGCATATTGTCCATCGATAACTTTCTGCTCTCGATTATCGTACATCGATTGACTATTCCACAGATCCAAGTTCGTATCCATAAAGTTTACTACTACACCTGTGGCAGTAAGCGTTATTGTGTTGGCTGTCATCGTTCCTAAGTGATTGCGGTGACGGACTGCCACGAAGTAGTCGCCGGGGACAGATTGCGTAAACCATAAGCTACTCACGCCATCCACACCTACTACATCACCATCTTTCTGCAAAAGACCAGCGCGCGTTTCTACCACCGTAGCCGGATTGCTGGACGAGCGAAGCTCGACAAATACCCAGTCGACGATAGAATTATTGCCCAAATCTGCAAAGACCGTTCCGGGATCAGCTACCGTTTCACCTCCACCGCCTCCCACGTGGGTAAACGCAGCCAGCGCCGTGTAGGGCTCTGTGCTCGGAAGCATACCGCGCGAACGCAAATCATCACGCATCAAACCGCCTGTAGCGCCCAACAAAGCACCTTGGAGCTGAACTTTTGCCTCTAGCTTAACGAAAGGAGGTGGAAGTGACGTTACCGTCAAGTCATCCTCTAGTGGATCATTGTCATCGGACACATCGGTTATCGGATCACCATTAGGGTTGATAGCCATAGCGGTAGCCTGATTAGTAACACTACCAGCATTAATATCCGCTTGCGTCAATACATAACTCGCCGTGAACGTTGTATTGTCAATAGCACCTACGGCCAAAGTTGCCAGAGGACCTCCACTCACCGTGACCAATGGATCAGTAACCGTTACGTTATTTAACGTAACGTTACCCATATTCGCAACCGAAAACATATAGGTAATCGTCTCGCCTGCTTGCGCTAATCCATCACTATTAGTATCCTGAAATGTACCAACCTTGATAATCGCTATTCCAGAGTTTTGAGGCAAAGTAGTCACCGTAGGGTCGTCTTCAGAAATATCGTTGTCATCAGACACATCCATAGCCGAATTACCATTGGTATCTGTCCCCATGACCAAAGCCTGGTTAGTAACGCCGCCAGCATCAATATCCGCTTGCGTCAATACGTAACTCGCTGTAAAGGTAGAGTTGTCACTTGCGCCCCCAGCCAAAGTTGCCAGAGGACCTCCACTCACCGTGACCAATGGATCAGTAACTGTTAGGTTAGTCAATGTAACGTTGCCCAGGTTAGTAACCGTAAACGAATAGGTAATCGTTTCGCCTACTTGTGCAAAACCATCACCATTTTCGTCCTGGAATGCACCATTCTTGACAATCGCTATATTTTCACACGAATCTGGAAGTCCATCCCCGTCAGCGTCAAGCGTATCAGGACCTTCACAACATTTATCGAGACAATCAGGAGTACCATCTCCATCACTATCCGCTTGGACATAAGCATAATATACACTAATGGTGCCACCTAATGCAGACACTGCTGCAAGGCCAGCATCGAAGGTGATCTGAACCTCATCAAAATCTAGGGTAGTAGCAAAGCTCAAGTAGGTAATTTCACTACCGTTATTCAGCAAACTAGCCGTTACTAAAGGATTGCTACTGATAATGGTTTCCTGCGGTACTCCCCCTAGATAGGTTGTAAGAGAAATATTATCCAATAGCCCTACATCGAGTAAACTCGGTTCTATACCAATAGCAAAGCCAGCAATGCTTCCTCCATCTACGACGGTAGTTGCCGCTACTGATAAACTTACATCTCCCAATGCAGCAGCTAACAAATCGATTGTTGTCGGCTGAGTCAGGTCGTCATCTATAAGATTAGAGAGAGAATCAACAGTACACCCTACACAGGCAATACCAGTAAAGCCACTTCTTTCATAAACAATTCCTCCGCAATAGTCAGAAGAAGCAGTAAGTGGAATACCACAGAGGTCTGTGATATCAGTGATCGTATTCGCATCAGGGCAGGAAGTAGGCTCAGTAAAAGCATAAAATATCCTGGCGGTCGTCAATAAATCTAACGAAGCCAGACCTCCCTGAATGATCAACTCCACCTCATCAAAAGGCTGAGTAGTAACGAAAGACAATCGCTGCTGTCCGTTGGTCCCCAAGCCATCAACATTGAGTAAATTAGCACTCCCAATACCAGCTTGTTCTACTGGCACACCATTGTTGTAAGTCTGGATGGCGAAAACATCTAGCAGATCTAAACTTAACAGGCCACTAGGAAAACTAAGTACAAAACCAGCTCTTAATCCGGCAGGATACTCTTGAAGGGTATCTCTGACCGAAATCAAACGAGTATCTCCTCCTAGTAAACTCAAACTTAGCAGGCTACTTTCTTCCGTATAATTGCTAAGGTCGCCATCTACTACATTGTCTGCATCAATATTACCACAGTTGGAACAAGAGCCATTGTCATTAATGACTACTCCACGCCCAACGATTGGGTCATTACACTCAATTGGTCCTTGGGAAGCGAAATAGGCAATGGTTATTGTATCACTACAACTACCGTTCGAAAGCTCGAACAGGTAATATCCTTCCATATCTAACCCTGTAATGACTCCCGCTGCATCAATGCTAGCTGCACTAGGGTTGCCCATAACTGGCGACCATGTTTCGCCGGCACCCGCGGGCGAAAGGGTAAATGTCATCGTGGAAGTACACGCCGAAGCGTCAATTCCAGCATTAACCATACAGTCGTCGTCGCAGAAATCAGGTGTTCCATCACCATCCATATCAAAATTATCGTCTCCACCCGCACATTGATCAACACAATCCGGGAAACCATCGCCATCAGTATCAGGGCGAACAAAGCCGTAGTAGATACGGTAGGTTGTAGCTAAACTTAGTACACTCGAAATGGTAATTCTTACCTGATCAAAAGTTTGGGTAGTGGGAAAGCTGATCAGGTTGATACTACCTGTGAGGACGCCTACATTGGCAAGTGCATCATTGGCAATAAATGTTTCCACCAAACCACCATTATCATAAGTTTCAATCGTTATGCCCCCCAATACATCTAGAGAGAGTAAACCTAACAATCCAACTTGCTCAATGGCAAAGCCAACTTCATAGTTGGCAGGGATATTTTCTCCTATATCAATATCCAAATAGTTGGATTCTGCGAGAATAAAAAGGTCTGATGCATAGTCTGTTGTATCTGCATTCGTTGTATTGGAAAAATTATTAAAACCATCATCAAGACAACTCACTACAAACAGTTCACAATTCGTACTAGCGGTAGCCAAAGGGTAATTTGCCGTATTAAGGGCAGTGGCACAGTTATAGTCACATCCATCCACCTCTTCGTAAGCGTAATAAACGCGCAGCGCAGAAATCAGGCTAAGATTAGCTACCCCTGTTAGGCTTAGTTCTACTTCATCAAATGGCAAAGTAGTAACAAAGTCTACTCGACGGCGGCTACCAGGCCCTGCCAATAAAGCCAGAGAGATTGGTGAACCTCCTCCTCCAACCTGAGCAGTTTCCTGTAGTTGATTGTTCAGATAAGTACGAATTTCCAGATCATTGAGTACGTCAGCACCTATCAGCCCTCCCTCAGCGGATACGACGAAGCCTGTTCGTTGTCCCGCAGGATAAGTATTATTGACATCTTTTACCGACACCAATGAAATAGCCCCCACCCCGATAAGGTCAGTACCATTGAATGCGATAAAATTGGTTAGATCTCCATCTACGATTACATCTGATGCATTGGATCCTGAAAGCGCACTTACCAAGCTACCGGCAAGCTGATCGACAACGGCTCCCTTCCCTACGATAGGGTCATTACAGCCCACAATCGGTGGAGGCATAATCATATTCGAGGAGAAAGAAGAAGTGGTTATACTCTCACTTGAAAAAAGTACAGTAACACCGGAGGCAAGCAGAATAAAAACTAAAATAAAACCAAACCTAACTATTAAAAAACAACATGATTGTATTTTTTCAAGGCACATATTTTATTATTTTCATGTGATTAAAACTCTCCTTCTATTTTTAACAATAGAAGCCCCCTTCACTTTCCTGAAAAGTAAATTCAACTATAAATTAAATCAAAAATCGGCAATAGAATAGCTCTTCACAAGTGTTCATCACACCTGCAAAACATCCTACAAATCATCCTTATCAACCAATCTTAACGTGAGGTTGGGGGTTAA
>NZ_JBOEFX010000193.1:0-643 GCF_050633125.1 Lewinella sp. | reverse complement strand
CCCTAGGAGGTGGTCTACCAACGGGCGGCGTTTACGCTGGCCCTGGCGTTACGGATGACGGCAATGGCATGACATACAGCTTTGATCCTGCTAGTGCAGGAATAGGTGTGCACATTTTGACATACACATTCACCGACGGTAATGGTTGTACCAGTAGCGACACGGATGATGTAGAAGTGTTTGCATTACCTACGGTTACGTTTACGGCGCCTGCCGACTGTTGTGTCAACGATGGTGCACTGACTGGCCTAGGTGGCGGCACGCCAACGGGCGGCGTTTACAGCGGTCCTGGTGTCACGGATGATGGCAATGGCATGACGTACAGCTTCGACCCTGCAACAGCGGGCGTTGGTGTACATACCTTGACATACACGTTTACAGATGGAAATGGCTGTGTCAACAGTGCGAGTGATGATAAAGAAGTGTTTGCTTTACCTGTTATCACCTTTGCTGCGCCTGCGGACCTGTGTGTTGACGCTGGTGTTCAGTCTGCCCTAGGCGGCGGCCTACCAGTAGGTGGCGTTTACAGCGGAGCTGGCGTTATAGATGACGGCAACGGCATGACGTATAGCTTCGATCCTGCGGTTGCTGGCTCGGGCGTGCATACGATTAGTTACAGTTATACAGATGGAAATGGCTGTAG
>NZ_JBOEFX010000192.1:11468-33024 GCF_050633125.1 Lewinella sp. | reverse complement strand
AACGTGGGTTATACGCAATAGCCTTTAACTTTAATTATTAGGTTAATGCGCAATAGATAAAGATGAGCGTGGAGGTTTATTTAAGAAAACCTAAAAATTGCAATCACTATAAAGGATGATAAATGAAATCTGAAAAAGTCTTAACAGTATTAAACGAAGTTGATAATTTATTAGAGCATTTAGAAGAATATATAAACGGTCTTGATGGCGATAGAATAACGCGCACTAGGCGTATAGTCTATAATCTGAGTGAAGAATTACAAGATAAATGAAATCTGAAAGGGTAAACCATTAAATTTTTAGGTTACTTTAAACAAGGAATATTCCACCCGCTAGAGCAATATGCAGAAGCTTACTATAAGTTTGTTGCAAAACTTGAGAATAAGAAAAACAATTTGTACATTAAGTGCGAGTTAAAACAGTCGAGAGAAACGCCTACGCATGGAGCAATATTTTATCTATTAAATAAGTTGTTTGAGAACCAAGAAAAGTTTAAAGACGCTGAGGCTTTCAGATCATATGCTTTGTGTTTAATAGATTTTTGCTATGTTTTTGAGATGAAAGGCGAAATGATTAAAACGCCAAGATCGTTGGCTTTTGAAAATTGTGACGAAATAGAAGCTAAGCGAGTATTAAGCTTATTAGCTGATCTAGGTTAAGAAATGAATATAATAGACGATGCAAATAGGCATCATTTTTTGAAGTTATCAGCAAGTGAGAGGTGAGAAAATTTACAAAGGAGAATAATCGACGCAATCAACAAATTAAAGGCGAAGAAAGATTTATGATAACTGAAATTTAACATAAGTGACAGGCTGCCAGCGCAGCAAGAATTTATAAACTGTAACCGCAAGCACCCGCTTTTATTAGCTGGATATGGAGCAGGAAAGACTAGCACATTAGTTCGCAAGGCACTAAAACTAGCTAATTACAATAGAGGGCACTATGGCATTGTAGCCATGCCTCGTAATGTAGACCTAGAAACGGTATTCCTTCCCGCATGGCAAGAAATGGCGTACAAATATAATATTCCATACGATTACAAAACAACGCAATCAACAAAAAAAATAGTTCTATACTTCAAAAATTCAAGACCAACAGAAATTTTACTAAAACATCTTAGCAAGCCAGAGGAAATAGTAGGCGTTGAGATAGCATGGTTTATAGTAGATGAACTTGATGTGCTGCCCTATGTTAAAGCAAAATTAGCATGGAAAAACTTACTTGGACGAATGCGCGTTGGCAATTATATGCAAGGCTGTGCCTGTACAACGCCTGAGGGTTTTAAATTTACGTATGAAAGATGGGAAGAAAACGGCAATTTCGATTATCAAATTATCCGAATGAAAACAACTGATAATCCTTACTTGCCTAGTGACTACTTAGAAAATCTAACTAATAACTATACAGAAAAGCAAAGACAGGCTTACATAGATGGCGATTTTGTAAATTTAGAGGGTGCTACCGTGTGGGTTAACTTTGACCGCGAAAAGCACGTAAGAACCTTTCCAGTAGAAGCGGGTAGACACAAAGAAGTAAGTGGATGGGATTTTGGATTTGACCACCCTACTACAGTTGTCATTGGATATTATAATCAGTATGAAGATAAATTATATATAATAGACGAAATCTGTGTACGTATCAATTCTATAGATACTACAATTCTTGAGTATAAAGCTAAATTAAAAACACATAATTTAAATGTGCGTGAGGAATTTTGCGACCCTGCTGGAAATCAAAGATCAGAGGATGCCCCGAGAACGAATATTCAAACCATGTTAGACATGGGCTTAAACCCTAGATACAGAAGTTCGTATATAAGTGATGGCGTAACTATTGGGAATAATTTATTTGAAAAAATGCGCGTTGTTATCCATCCAAGATGCAAGAATTTAATTTCTAGCCTAGAAAAGTGGTCAAGAGTTATTGACAAAAACGGCGTAAGTAGCGGATATGAAGAACAGCACAAAGATATGAGCGATGCTTTCAGATATTTAATTTACAATCTATTTGTTAATAGATACTTTAAAATGAACAACAGAAAGAATTAAAATGGCAATTGATTTAAAAAACAAAGAAACGGCAGATCAAGTAATAAAAAATTCATCTTTGATTTTAACTAGTGATAGGCAGCTACAAAAAGAGATGTATAGGAGACAAAAAAATTATCTTATCGGTAGAGCAGATTTAAACTATGATTACGTTTTCGAGGATAAAATCGAAGATTGGGAAAACGAAAAAGAAAAAACGAATATTATTAATCCAGAATTTGGGTCTAAGGTAACGGATGCACTAGCGGTTATATTTGAAAATGAACCAATTATTATTTATGAACCCGATACAGATCGGAAAATATACGGTGACGAAATCCCGTGGAATCAATTACGCTATTTGAATAAGATGATTAATGGCTTAGACACTATAGCTACAAAAGTAAGCTACTCGGAAGCCGAAGACAAAATTAAAATGGACATTATAACTCCCGATCTATTCGATGTAGTAACGAATGAAGACAACCACGTAGAAGTTATGATATATGAAGTAAGGCTTAATAAAGCCATTCAACAATACGGAACGGGAACAAGAACATTTTATTTGTGGTCAAATGAGGTGATAGGCATAGCGACATACTACTACGGCGCTGACGACGTGAATAATTCTACTACGGTCTTGCCTCCTGTTATGGTCTACGATACGGTAGAAAATATGTATGGAAAGCTTCCATTTGCTTATTGGCATCAAAGCGAAATTTTAGACGATTTCTTCACAGATACAAGAGCAAGACGGCTTGAAAATTCTGAAAACTCTCTACTATTTCAGCGCACAGGGATAGAAAATACATTCGATCAGCAAAGCTACTCAATATTAACCTTAACGACTTATAATAATGAGCAAATCAAAGACTTTAAAGTATCGCCAAAACGTTTACAGATAATGCAAAAAGGCTTGCAAGGTGATACAGATGAAAGATTGGAGTTTGTAAGCCCGAATGTGCAATTAAGCGGCTTAGACGGTCACTATACGGCGACGGTAGATTATGAATTGTCAAAATACGGATTGCAACAAGAAAGCGGCACAAGCGGCGGCAGCGTTCAAAGCGGTATATCGATAGCTTTAAATGATGAAACGAAGAATAGCTTCATTAACTCAGATCGGCATATATACGAACAAGGCTTAACGGATATGTACGAGATCATTAAGGTAGTTAATAACTACCACGCTAAATCGAGAGATAGTAAGATGAAAAAAATAGATGAAAACTCTACGATAAAAGTTAGCATTCCAACGCGTGAAATAATGCCGTCACTTACCGACCAACTAGAAAAAGAACAATTCTTATTAGATAATAATATGACAACAAAAACCCTATCTTTAATGGAATTGCAAAATGTAACAGAGGAAGAGGCGAAAGCAATTATTGCAGCGGCAGAACTAGAAGCTCCAACAGAAATTCCAGAGGAAAGCGAAGACGATAATTAATGGCGATTGAAGACGACTTATTAGAGCTAGAAAAAAAGCTCTATAGAAAATACAGAAAATCATTGCTTGGTGCTTTGAGGTTAGTAAAAAAAGAACTATCCGGAATAGGCGCGGATAGTGTTAAGTCGTCTCCTAAATTACTTAAAAAAAGAATAAATAGAATATTGGCATCAAGTGGATTAAACAAAATTGGTTCATCTTTTGACAGCATACTAGAAGAGATAGACAAGCTTATAGCTTTGGAATATGATTTAAAAAGCATTAAAGGCAGCGTTCAAAAAGAAGCAGCAAAGCCTGTTCTTGCAAAAACTTTAATCGACACTAAAAAGCTAGTAAATGATCTAGGGAAAAAGATACGAAAGCGCTTAACTATAGCTAACTTAAAAAAGGAAACGCCATTGCAGGCGGTGGAATCAGCTTTTAAATCTATAAACGGTCAAGCTAGGACTATCGCAACAACTACCGTACAAGGCTATGATAACGAGCTAACTACGGTAACGGCTAACGATTTAGGGCTTTATTGGTTTCAATATGCGGGTGCTAAGGATAGTTTAAATCGTGAATTCTGCGCCGATCGTGTTAGAAATTACTACAATGACGATCAAGCAAAAAAGTGGAACAACGGACAAGGATTACCCGCAGACATTTATCTAGGCGGCTATAATTGCAGGCATAGAAAAAGATACGTTACAGATGAAGAACAAATAGAGAAGTTAAATAAGGAAAATTGATATGGATGATACGCTACATGTCTTGCCAACAAATGATATTGTAGATTGCTACGATGAAAGCCACGAGCAATACGATAAAGAAAGTGGGCATACAAAGACAGACTATTGTATTTGCAAACCCGAAATAATCAACGGCAGAGAAAGCTTCAAAAACTATATAAATAGACAAAAAGGAGAAGGAAATGGGATTTTTTAGTAATGTAGTATCAGGTACTGTAAAGCTTGCAATAACGCCCGTAGCGGCGGCTAGAGATGTTGTAAATGTTGCCCAGGGGAAAGAAGCAGACGCAGTAAAAAGCACAATCCAATCATCAATGGATGATTTTGGAGAGGCGATGGAAGATATGCAGGGGCTGAGGTAATAGCGAAAATAACAGATATATAAACAAAAATACCTGTCCGCTGAGGAACAGGTATCAATGTTATAATTGTTCTGGTAAAATGAATATAGTATAAAAATCCATAATAACAAAGGAAAGAACATGGAAAAATCAACGGCAAAGCCAAAAGAAGAACAAGTCGAAATACCAGAAGAGGTAAATAAAAAAGAGCCACAAAAGGCGAAAAGTAAAAAAGTTAGTAACGTGCTAATTTTAGGTGGAAAGAAAAAAGTAATGCTTCAAGTGACTAAAGAGCGATTCGTATATATGAAAATTCAAGATGAACTTAATTTGCCTAGGGAATTACGCATAATGTTGCAAGTGACTAATCACACGGGGACACACGCGGAAGTGACGGTGCATTATGAAGCGGATGCAAGTAATATGAGGGAAGATATAGAGCGAATAAAAAAAGTACTTGAAAATTAACTAAGGATTTAATATTATGAACATAGCAGAATTGATCGCCGAGATTAAAAAAGAAAGCGTCGCTACGGCGTTAGGTGAAAATTACGCAACGATAGTTCAATCATTGAACGAGATAGATCGAGATTTCGAGGTCGCCGAAAAAGCAGTAGGCAAAGCGGAATCAGAAGCAATGAAGCGCAAAGAGCGTATACGCGAACTAGAAGCAGAGAAGGCAAGTAGCGAGGAAGCTAAGAGCACTTTAGAGCAAACAATATCACAACTTACATCTGATAAAGAAGCCACTCAGAAGAGTTTAGAGGATTATCAAACCAAGATTAATTCTTATAACGAAAAGAACAAAAAAGAGTGGACGAACATAGCGGAAGATTTCAAAATCAGAGAAAATGAGAAATTATCTCGTTACTATGACTTTGAAAATGATACGCCAGAGGCTATTGAAAAAAACTTAGAAGAGTTTAAAAAGCAAAAAGATTTAGGAGTGCTCAAAGTAGAACCACCACTAAATGACAAGCCTCGTGAGCAGCCTAAGCAAAATGAAAATCCTTCTAGCTTATCAGATGTGTTTAAAGAGCAAGTAAAAAGACACAATAAATAAAATAGGAAACAAAATGGCACTAGGTAAAAACACCATACTTGACATTGCAGCGCGTTCGGGAGATTCCGAAAGCTACGCGGTCACGTATGAATTAGTGAAAGAAAATCCTCTATTAGCGTTAGCCCCTGCGGTTGGACGTGATGGTGGTTTTTTTGAAAGTAGCATCCAGACGGCAGAACCAACGGTAGCCGCGAGAGCGATTAATCAAGGTACTGCGCCAAGCAAAGCGGAATTTACACCCGTTTTATTTAAGACATCGCCTTATACGCCTGTCTCTAAAATTGACGAAGTGGAAGTAACTAAAAACCCTGATGGGCTAGCGGCAGAATTAGCGGTACAAAACGAAACTCATATTCGCGCGCTAGCTAATCAAGTTGAAAACGACGCTTTTAACCAAGCGGGAGGCGATGGTGTAAACATGACAGGCTTGCAATATGTTAAACCTAGCCTTGATAATACAGCTGATCGTGTTACAGTATTAGGTGCAGGCGGTAGCGGCTCGGCTTTAACGTCAATGTATTTTTTAAGATTTGGTCGCGACGGCTTTCAATGGCTTTACAATGCTCAAGTTGGCGCGGGCGCAAAAGCTCAATATATGGGCTTGCTAGAAACAACAGATAGCGGTGGAACTAACGAATATTTTGCACACACTACAAAATTCAATTGGGAAATCGGAATCGCACCAAATGAAGCGGGGATTGGACGCTATGCAAACATTGACGCATCTAATAAGCCTGAATTGGGTGACATCTCTAAGCTTATCACTTACGGTAAATTTGGATATGATGCTATTGTATGCTCACGACAAGCAATGGACTACGTTAACGAATTTACTACTAACCCGATCACATATAACGTAATGGGCGACGGTATGAAGAGCTTAGAACTTCAAGTCCAATCTATTAACGGAGTTCCGATTTTTGTTTCGGATGGCGTATCAAACGCAGAAGCGCAAATCTCTTAGAAAGGTAAAAAATGACAGTATATAAAGAAGTCTTTCGCCTCAAAGACTTAGAACTAGCAACAAGCACCGCTGTAAGTGGCTCAAGTGCTGTGTATACAACAGCGGCAGACTTAGGCGAGTCTAAACGCGCAACGAATGCGAATATACAAATTGTAGTTGATTTGACATTCACTTCGGGAAGCTTTGTTTTTGCATTGCTTGGAAAAGATGCAGATAACGATCTTTCAAGTGGCGCAACTACGGCGTATACTTTCCCTGCAAAAACCGCAACGGAAACGTTTAATATTCCTATCCCGCCAGATTTTCAATACCGTTATGTTGGGTATAGCTTGACAGCGGTAGCCCATGCGGGAACGGTTGAGACTTACGTACAAGATAACAAAATCACGGATATGTAATGGCTACAAATTGGACGGACGCAACTTTATATGAACCCGAAGACGTGGTTTTACCCGCTATATTAGAGGATGCCACAACTACTTATTATCAAGACTATGTAAAAAATAAGCTTGGTGCGGAGATCAATTACAAGTTTAGCGACTATCCCAATTTTGATATTGAAGAGATTTCAAATCCAGAGCAATTGAAATTTGTTGCTCTGGAAATGAACTTGCTTCATATCGCCAAACAAATCAGTCCTACGATGCAGGAAGATGATACATTTATTCAGTACATGGCAATTCAGAATGAAGAAATAGTTAGCAGAATACCTAAAGACATTTCCGCGCTTAATTTTGATGAACCAGACGGGATAAATGAAAGAAAAACTTACTCTATACCGATAACGAGATGATAAAATTTAAAGTTGACGCCTCAGACGTTATAAAAAATCTTAAAAAGGTTGCGGACTTAGACGCTACTAAAGCCCTAGAGCTTGGCGGTGTAGAGGCAGTCGGCTTAATTTCTGATAGATCGGACAAGGGAAAAGGACTTACAGGAACTTTTGATGAATATACGGAAAAATACAAAAATAAGAGAATTAAGAGCAGAAGAGGCACAACGCCAGATTTGCAATTTACGGGCGAGCTTTTACGTTCTTTGCTAAATTCTTGGAAGATTAAAAAAAGTAAAACAAAGCAAACTATAACAATGGTTGTTCCAAATAAAACGCATACAAAAAGCAAATCTAATTTAAGAGACATTGCAAGCGGCATATCTAAAAAACGACCATTTTACGGATTGCTAGAAAAAGAAAAAACGCAAGTAATTAAAGTAATTGTACAAGCATTGAGCAAGACCTATGACCGTTTACAATTTAAATAGTGTAACATCTGTATATTTAACAGAGTTCAATCTCTTGAAAGGCTATTTAGAAAGCCTACAAGACGACGACGGCACGCAGCTTATAAATTATGTTATAGATGCTTCCATCAAAGTTAATAAACCGCATGGCGACCAATTAAAACAGGGCGTTATGTATATTGAAAGCTCTGATTCTACCAACGAAAACAGAGGCGCGAGCTCATTAACCTTAGAAGCTTATCTTGTATATATGACTAATGATGAAGATTTTAATATTGAATTTCAAAAGATAATTGAGTTAGTTAAAGAGAAGCTGCTGTACACAGAAGCACCTAGATACAATTTAGATCAATTTGAAATAGAAAGAAACGGCTCTTTGCCAGATAAGGCATTCGGGCAAGCTAATACAGCAGGAACGGCAACACACGTTGCAAAATTTACAATTAATGTGACGTTATTAAGCGTTAATATATAAAAGGATAATTAAAATGGCTTACACACCAGTCACCATACGAGGCAATCAGCTTATATCTGGCGGTATTCTATCCGTAGATGTTGACAACGCCACAGGCGGCGCAACGGCGGTAACAATACCAGCGGAAGCAATGCAAGATGTTAGTATCGATTTCGAAGAAATTTCAAGCTCAGTAGCTGATTCAGATGCAGGCTATCCTCACACGATAAAAGCAACACTTTCGTTTATTTACAAGCCACTAGCGGCAGCGGCTCAAGTAACATTTGCAAATGAGCTAACAATTACAGAATGCACGGCTTTTATTAAAGTTACATTTTTAAGCGGTGAAACATTGACGCTAGACTCAGGCGTAACCGACCAGCCTATTGCATATTTTAGAAAGCAATTACTAGGTGGCGATAATGCAGATACACTACGCTATCAAGTAACCGCTGAAAAGTACTTACCTCTATCTGCTCTAACTATAACTTAGGGGCGCAAGATGGCTATTACTTACGGAATAAGTATAGATAATGATTACACCATCACCAATTTAAGTGGTGGTGGCGCGGGAGGCGCAGACGAACAAATAGCGGTGACGGTAAGCACTACGGGAAAAGAGACCCTAGAAAATGCCGATTGGATTCAAGACTTGCTAAATGATACTGACCTTTATTGTGAAATAAGTGGAACAGGAACATTTTTAGACAATAAAGTCTACTATGTAGAGGATATTACTAGCGGTACAGTCTTTGAATTGACAGTCATTAGCAATGAAAGACCCGCGCAAGGTGCTGCATCTGGTTCGGTTCGATTTATGAAAAAACCGCCTGTTTTTGATTTTAGCGCCTCAAGCTACCAAGTTGCGTACGATTTTAGAAATTCAAATAGAATTAACAATCAAGCGCCATCGTCAAATCCTAATGAAAATGCATTGACGCAAAATGGAACTATTAACTACACGGCAGCGGCTCAAAATTTAAGCTATTATGAATCTACGGGTTCAAGTGGTTTTTTTGAGTACGAACAAGGTCAATTAAATATGCCAATGCCAACGACTGATTATACATATTTCGAAATGGTTGTGGATATTGATGTAAAAGTTGGGACGTCGAGATATGTATTTGACAACACGGATGGCAATAGCGATAACGGGTTTAACTTTGCAATAGCAGGGAGTTCAGGCAGCGTAACCATTGAATACTTCAAAGCCTCAAGCCAAGTTATATTAAATGAGCCTACAATAATTCCTTCAAATAGAACTTCTATAGTTTCAAAAGTTTATTACGATGGTGCAGATACAGTTTTCTACATGACTTGCAACGGTCAAGTGGTTTTAGATACTACAATATCGGGCGACCAAAGAATAGACCCCGCTAGCATCGCTGAAAATACGGTATTCCCAGCATCATCAAGTGGCTCTATATACCGTTTTATAGCGTGGAAGAAAAACAATAAAGATACGATCTAAGGAAAAACAATGAAAATCAACGGCAAAGATTACAAAAAAGTCAAAAAAATGAACGGAGCGCAAGCTTCCGTGTCAACTAGCGCACTAAGCGCGATAGACATTCAAGCGGTAATGTCTTTAGTCTCTAAAGCATACGAAGTTTTTTATGCAAAAAAAGGCGACATGAAACTAGCCGATCAATTAAAAGTTCTACTAGAGAATATAAACATGGCGAGTGCAATAAAATCGCTATTACAAGAGGCTAAAGACTCAAGGTTTATGATAGTCGTTGCATCTTGTGTAATTGAGCCAGAAAGCGGCTTAAACTTTGAGAGCTTTGAGGAATTTGAGGAAAAGAGAAAAGTAATTGAAAATGATCTTTTGCACGCAGACGAGGACGAAGTTTTTAGTTTGTTCACTTTTTTTTTGAATATCAGCATCATTACTCGCAATCTTTCCCAAAGCTTTACAATAGCGGAGGAAAAAGAGGCAGCGAAGACATAGACTATCTTTCAAGTGTTTGCATGACCTTAGAGAAAGGAATGGAGAACTACGATAGATACGCTAAAATGGATAATTTCCAAATATTAAAGCGGCTAAATGCAGTTGCTTTAATGAACGAACAACGGGAACTAGATGGCAACAAATGAATTTGACATAATTGGCACACTTGACACGAAGCAAATTCAACAAGGTGCTAAAAAAATTGAGCAAGGCTTTAAAAATCTAGGGAACAAGATAGACGACAACGCCCAAAGGGTAAACAAGTTTGGCAACGCAATAAAGACGGTTGCAAAGGCTTCAGTTGCGTTATTCGCGATAGATAAAATAGTTGAGTTTGGGCGCAAGGTAGTTGATACACGCGGCGAAATGCAACGATATTCCGCTGTCTTAGAAAATACATTGGGCAACGCGCAAGCGGCGGCGGCGGCTCAAGAATTAATAACAAAAGAGGCGGCAAAGTCTAATTTCAGCGTTCGTGAGCTTACAGGTTCTTATGTAAAACTAGCAAATCAAGGTCTTTTAGCGACTAGCGATCAATTAGTGAAATTGCAAGATTTAGCCAACTCAACAGGCAAGGGATTTGACCAGTTAGCGGAAGCTATTATTGACGCTCAGACAGGCGAATTTGAACGCTTAAAAGAATTTGGTATACGTGCTAGCAAGCAAGGCGATCAAGTAGAGTTTGCATTTAAAGGTGTTAAAACTCAAGTTGATTTTACAAGCGATTCTATACAAGCCTATTTAATAGGCTTAGGAGAAGTAGAGGGCGTTACGGGTTCCACCGCCGCAATATCTAAAACATTTGAAGGACGCATATCAAACTTAGGTGATCAGTTTTTAACATTTCTAAATAAAACAGGACAAAAGCTAGAGCCTTTTATAAATCTATTAATAACAGGTTTGTCAAAAGGATTAGATATACTGTCAACAGCTTTAAACAGCACCATAAGCGGCTTAGTTGCAACAATAAACTATTTTATAACACTTTATAATGAATCAACAATATTTAGGCAGTCGATACAGATTTTAAAGCAAACATTTGTGTCTTTCTTTGAATTATTAAAAACTGGTTTCGATCAAATAATAAATGGCTTTAGCACACTAGGTTCAATAATTAGCCTAGTTCTAAGCGGTGAATTTGAAAAAGTAGGCGCAGTATTTACAAGCTTTACAGAAAATAGCATAGAACGATGGGCAACATTTGGCACGGAGGCTGCAAACGCATTCGGTGAAGCCTTTGAAGTTGATATGCGTAGTCAAGTTGAACAGGTTGTGCTTGGAACTGGTGAAGTGATAAAGAGTGCTACTTTTGACTATCAATCATTTTTAAATAAGCAAAGCGAAAATAGAAAAAAAAGAGACGAAGCGGACGCTAAGAAAAGAAAAAAAATAGCGTTAGGCGAAGCTAAACTACAAAAAGATATAAGAACAACAAACCAATTAGCAGAAGCTAAAAGCGCGCGCGAGGGATTAGCAATTGTTTTAAAAGCCGAAACATCGGAAGCAGTTGCAGGGCTTATATCATCAATTTTAAAGACAGTTCCTTTCCCTTTTAACTTATTAGTGGCGGCAGGTGCTCAAGGTCTTGTGAACGGATTATTTAGAAATATACAAGGCTTCCAAGATGGTGGCATAATTGGCGGCAATTCTTTTTCAGGCGATAGAACGCCGATACTTGCAAACGCGGGTGAACGTGTTTTAAATATTCCGCAGCAGGAATTTGTGGTAGGCAGCCAAAGAAGATTGCAGCAACAAATGGCTATGATGGCAAAGAACCAGCAAGAATTGCTAGAGATTATTCAAGAAAATCAAAGCTCTGGGGACAGCATAGAAATAACGACAAACGCACTAGCGTCCGATTATGTAGATATTTACAACCAAGGAGTGCAAGATCAAAATTTAGCGAGGCTGACAAGTGGCTAATTACACTATAAACACAACGCCTACGATCTCAACGCTTGGCGATGTCGATATTTATATCGGTGGCAAAACGTCAACAACTTTGATAGATGCCAAGATAATGGATGTTTCTGATATTATATATGATTTTTCAAATATAGATGGGGTATTTTACGGAAAATTAGTTGTTAAACTTAGCAATATAGCGGACGCTGTTTATGATCAGCACGACAATATAATGTCGCAAATATGGCTGGTAGAGGTAGGCGGCGTGGAATATTTTAGAGGATACCCACAACTAAGTAGTATTGTTTATCAAAAAACAGCTAAAGCGGATTATGTAAATATAACGATAGGTGCGGATTTATTAGACCCAAGTGGTGTGAACTTTAGCGGTCTTACGCTTTATGGCGGCGAGTATTCTCTTAGCGATGTGCTGGAAGAAATACTTAGCACGAATGGAATTACTAGCGTCAACTACATTAACAGCTCAACAGGCTTAATATATGAATTGTCGGAATCAGATACTATTGATATTTATTTTGATAAAAATGATGCAGGCGGCGGGGATTCTTTTATTACTGTGCAAACTAGCGCGGATTTTTCCCCTCTCCAGATTACAAATGACTTTGGGATAAACTATTGCGCATGGAAAGGCGAAGCTTATTTCTGGCTAAGAAATGAAGCTAGTACATCAATAGCGTTGACCGAAAGTGTTGCGGTGAATAGTATAGTGAGAAAAAAAAGCTATCTTAATAGAGGTTACTTCGATAACTACAGAGGTGGTATAAATGTCACTAATAGCGGTTTTTCATCTAGAGGGATTTCAAGTAGATACGCAAACGAAGTTTTATCTAAGATTGATAAATTCATGCAATTTTCAACGTCCAACTATGCGGCAACAAACTGGTCTACAACTGTAGGTGGATTAAACCAAGTTGGGGACAGCGAATCAGACCCATTTACAACATACTATGATACGAAAACGGTCTATTTCGGCACAGATATAATTAATTTTAACATATATAGCCCAAGTGATACTTTAAATATACTTTTGGATAGAAGCGACTTTGAAACAGATGTCAATATTGGCGATTCTGTTGTTATTAGCGCAGATATTGGCGCGTTGTTCCCATACATCGAAAGCACCGCTGGCGATTTCACTACGTACTTGGATTCTATTGATTTTACACTCTATTTCGATGCTACAAACACGGCAACAACGAATCTAAATATTGCTAGAGAAGAGAACCTTACGCCAGATAATAACGGATATATTGAAAGCGAACAACTATTGGAAGATGTGGGCGATCTCATATTGTCATTTGGAAATATTACTGGAAACATATTAAACGAGGATGGCACTTACGCTTCAATGGAAGTGCCAAATTCGCCAAATGTTTACACGCACACAACAGGCGGCGGTCAAACATTCTTGGCACTTGAGACAACAGGATATTTAAGAACTAACTATGTGAATATTGCTGTTCCCTCGCAGCCATCTTTTGATGGCTACTACGAATTAATGTCTGCAACGGACATCGGCGGCGGGCGAATAAGGCATCAAATAACCAATATTGGACAGCCCGTAAACGCTGTCGTGAGGGCAGCAACAGCGACAATGCCAATAAGGCTCTTTGTCGCAAACTTAGAGATTGGAATCACAACGGCTGAGTACGATGAAAAAATAGATTACAGCGTTGATTCGGGAAAGTATTTAGCCCCGAATTATGAGAGCTCAACCGTTGACGAGTCAAGGGAGTTGCAGTATCTAATAGGAGAAAAAGCCGTTTCTTCATTGGAATCGGTATTTGGCAATGAAGAAAAGAATAGCATAGAAATGTCTGTCAAGGACGGTAGTGTCAACCCTTATAATAAAATCGAATACGATTCGATAACATACAGCCCAATAAAATATGGATTCAGCATAAAGAACGGCATCGCCAAAATTACGGGAGTTGAGGCTTAATGGAATTTGAAAGCGGCATAGAAGGGACTCTTACTTTATCCGTAGAGAAAGTTAGGATAGAGGAAAGTTTCAGAAGAAGATCACGAGATTATAAGTTCATCGATGGGCGCAATAACTTTGAGCGAATCGGCGACACGTTAGTTTTAAATGTTTATTTCTACAATATTAAAGAAAGTGAAAAGCAAGATGTGTACGATTACGTTTTCAAAACCGAAGACGATCTTGAATATATTACAAATATAGACGAAGTAGCAAGCGGTGACGCTTATTACGAATACAACACAAATATGGTAGTAGAAAAGCCAAAAACGGATTTGATCTTTAAAAGAGACATAGACAGCAAATATACAGATAGCTTTACTTGCAAAATGACTATAACGTGTGATACAAAAACGACAGGGACTAAACCATGAGGCATATAAATAGTTTTATAAACGCTTTTGGGAACGATGGCTATAAATCGATTGTTGAATACTTGCAAGCCAATGGCGCAACGTCCGACAATGAAAACGAGGCATGGAGGCAATTTTTAACATTGAACGGATTTACTCAAGATCATTTAGAAGATGCTTATAAACAATGGCTAATTAGCTTAACAAGCGGCTCTGAATATATTTTAGATATGGAAAAATTTATAGGTGAAAATCCTTCTTTATTAGAGCAAGCACTGGTTTATTGGTATTTCATAAGCGGCGAACAGAATTTTAATAGCGACAATACAATAGATCATTCTACGCCATTAACTGTTGGCGCAAGACAAGGAAGTGCATTAGATTTTGACGGTGCTACTCAAGACGTAAGTGTGCCTAATTTTGCATATACGGACGGAACTTCTCTTGCTGCGTGGGCGTGGGTAAAAACAACGGACACAAACGCTGAAATACTGGCGGCGTATAGAACAAGTGGAAATCTGCGATCATGGCGAGCAAACATAAACGCATCGGGAAATTTAAGAGTCGTTTTTACGAGTGACGGCACATACGGAGCTTCAACGACTAAAGATTATTTTACATCATCAATTACAGTAAATGATGGTAATTGGCATTTTGTGAGTTTCAGCTTTGCGAACGGAAATTTGCAACTAAATGTAGATAATAACTATAATGTTTCCGTAACAAAAACATTTGACGCCCCGATAACAACGTTTAAAATGCCTAATACTCCGCTAACAATTGCATCACGAGATGCAACAACATATCTAAACGGAACAATATCAAAAGTGGGCATAGCTACCATCGCTACAGATTTAGAATTAGAGTCATTAAGAACGTGTGGAAAACTACCATTCCATACTCAGGAATTTTTTCCGCTTGAAGAAGAAGATGGGTTAAATGCTTTTGGCATAAAAGGTAATGATGGAACTAACGCAAATTCGCCCAGCTATATTACAGACAACGGGGTAGCATGGTCTTATGTTAATAAAAACGGTTACACTATAAACGGCTCTGTAATAGTACCTGCTGTTAGTGGAACAACTGATGCAGAAGGAAATCCACTAGATTACAGTGGTGAATCGGCTCAAATAGCCACCGTTGCGCCTAGCCCAAGCGGTGACGATGCGGGCGGTATAATAGCAGGACAAACGGTAACGCTAGACACAACGCCTGAAAGCGATTCGCTAGCCGACTTTTCTTACAACGACAGGATGGATAATAGATTCCAATTCTTAGATACTAGTGATTCACCAAATACAACGGCACTAGGATATTGCAACGATTCTTGGGAAAATATAGATTCGCTTTGGATTCCTAGACTTGATAGGGTCTCAAAATATGCTTCTTATACATTCGATGGAATCGACGACAATTTAGAAATAACACAAAGCGCGGCTATAAATAATCTATTTGATAGCGGTGGCGTTCTTGGTTTGCTAATTAATTTAGAAAACGCCTCTTCGGGCGATGTATTGATCGATAAAACAGGATGGCGAATAGAAGTTGATGCGATAGGCGCAAGCGCAACTCTAAAGCTAATTTTATCAAGGTCAACAACTAACTCAGAATACACATTTGATTTCGATATTGATAGCGGTGTGGGTGGTGATAGGTCTTTAATGATATGGGCGGATACAACGGACTTTAATCTTCCCATTGTATATCAAGGTGTAACCCAAGTAACGGTTAATATAGACGTAGTTGGCAGCGGAACATATAGCGACGATTCGGCTAGTAACTTATTTATAGGCTCGGATGTTTCAAGCTCTAATTATTTTGAAGGGCTTATAGGGTTGCCTCAATTTGATACAAATACAATAATAGATTTTAAAGAGAATGATTACACGGTAAACGGAGCTTTAAGGCAAGGGATGCAAGCAAATAACAGTTTAGAAATCCCATACGATTACAGCAGTTTATTAAGCACAATTACAGGGTTAGGCTTTTCATCTGGCTTTTCGGATGGATTCGCATAACAAAAGGAGAGAACGATGGCTAAAAATACACCTGAAGAACAAAAAACCGAAATAAACAATTTATTTCCAGACAATAATCAAGAGTTAATAAAACCAGAAGATTTACGAAAATCTTTAGACGATGGCGTAGATTCAACGCTGTACAAAACTGAAACAACGGACAATGTGCCAGAAAATACAATCCCTCTAATGGATGAGGACGGCAAATTTAAAGAATCGGCGATATCAGAGGACGAAAATTTTGTAAAAGTAGGAATAAAAATAGGGAATAAGAAAAAGCTAAAAGTTGCGGGCTCTACAATTCGTGTAGGGTCGTCTATTGACGCAAGCGCAAACGGTGCAAATCTGGGCATACGGGATGTAAATTTCAATAGAGTGTATATTCCTATTGTGTCTCAGCAAAATAATGACGCAACATCAGCACGCCCATTTTACAGAAAAAGGTTAGAGCCCGTTGTCGCGGAGTTGCAGCCAATATTTGATACACAAATAACTGCTAACTCATTTCAATTCGCCGTTGTCGCAATAACGGGCTCCGACATTGCGGCAATAGATAGGCGTTTTAAATGCGTAGGCAGTGCATCGAATATAGCTATGAAAATAGAATTAGATTCTTATGGCGCAGGGAACAGCGACCCTGATAAGATAATATATTCCGATGTCGACGACGGAAATACATTTAATTTATCAGACGGGGATAATTCTATTCTGTTTGATAACCCTGTTGAGTTTCGAGAAAAAAATAATCAAGGCGATACAAATGTATACTATACAACGGTTTACAGTCTTGACGGCTCAAACTTTACATTGTTAGGAAATTCATCGAACGAGTTCTATCTAGGTTCAAAAGTTCAAGTTATATCCGACAGACTTGTCAATGTAAGCAACGGGTGGGAGTCAATAGCAGACCTAACATCCGAAACCATCCCTGTTACGATAGATAGAAACATATGGACGCAAATTCCGAATGACGGGGATGGCATAGCGAGTAATTCAAATCTTTCTAGCTCTGTCACGCCTTATTGGGATAGCGATTTAAACCAGTTTGATTTTTCGTCAGTTGATGACAATTCATGGCTCTATATTGAAGTTGAGTTAACTGTTTTGCCTACTCGGAACAATCAAAGATTTCAGGTAAGATTTGTAAGTAAAAACGGGTCAACGGTTATTTTTTCTAATACTCTTTATGATTCCAAAATACCTGCTAGCGGCGGCGAAGTATTTACTATTTCTGATAGCACAACAATATACAAAGGGTCTGGAATTGGTGGCAACATTCAAACGCTTGAAATACTTAGTAATAGAGATGCGTATATGTATGTAAAAAGAATAAATATAGTTCAATATCTATAGGAAAGTAAAGAAGATGTACATTTTTAAAGACAACGGAAATTTAATTATTCAAGATGCGGAAGTGGAATATTTTAATTTGAATGAAGTGGAGGCGGTAGCAAACTCAGTTGACGCAAGTGGGATAGATATACGTAAAACTTTCCCCGCTATATTTTTCGAGTATACGGAAACATCTGTTACTAAAATTATAAATTTGCCTTTCCCTTATCCGTTAGGTCAAGGAATAATGGAAGTTCTTGTAAATGGCACCTCTGAAAGTTTTACGGAAACTGATGAGAACACAATCACAATGGACGATGATTTAGCCATAAATGACGACGTAGAAATAAGAAAATATGATATAGTATTTTTCAACGAAAATTTTGAGGATTTAGTAAAACAAAATGGCGACGCTTGGGGCGCTAATAGAGGCGCTACTGTGACGGCTTTAAATGCAGGGATAATATAACAAAGGAGAATAAAAAAATGAATGTTGGAAGAATCAAGGAAATTATTAAAGAAACGCTAGAAGAGGCTATGCACGCTTATATGCTTAAACATGGCTGGAATTGGTATAAGTATTTCAAGAGTCTTGATAAAAAAGATGTTGAAAAATGTGAAAATTGCGGCAAGCCTATTGTATTGCTTTCCGAGCCTTGCCCGTCAAGTGGCTGCAACCCATGCTTAGGAAGTAACCCGCCAGCATATTGTGATTCATAATGAAAAAAAGCGTACTTATTTACGGGTTTTCATTAGAGCCCGTAAAATGGATTTTGCTAGGCTTTGTATTAAGTACTTTGCTAGTTCGTAATGAATATGTTCGCGATATTGTTTTGGCAATGGGTATAGATTTTGCAGAGTTTACGGGGCTTAACCCGCTTAAATATTTATTTATGCAAATATTTCTAGTCAATGCCTTTATATGGCAAAGCATAAGCAATTACAAAGGATTTTTATCTTTGCCCTTGTATATCTTAGATAGTGCGAGAATTACATTAAACATACTGCCTTTTTATGATCTGAAATTAAGGTGGCTTTATTATTCTAATTTACACGAAATATTGTTTAATTTAGAATTATTATTATTAACAGGAGTAATTTTGTATGGCTTTGCTCGTTTCCTTCATTATACCGACATTTTTCGTATTGGCTATTTTGATTCTGAGGAATATTTTCACAAAAAAATCGGAAAAATACGCAAAAGAGTTGAGAGAAAAAGAACAAAACACGGCGAAAAGTCCGCATATATTTAACAAGGGCTTTGGAAATGGATTCTTTCGTAAATGAATTATTAAAATATTTGTTCGGCGGCTTTGTAGCTTTTATGGTTAAAGTCTCATATGACAAATACAGAGATGTAAAAAAAGGCAAATTAAAAAAGGATTTTAAAACCGCTTATGAAACTGTGACGGAGCTGCATTATAATTTAGATTATATATTATCTGAAACGGGCGCAGAACGGGCTTTGATACTAAAAAGTGAGAACGGCGGCGGAAAGCCTAGACTAGACGCTCATTTGTATTCTAGCATTATACACGAAGCTTTTAACGGCTTGCCATCAATTAAGGATAAGTGGCAAAGGCAGCGAATAGATGCAGATTACAGCAAACTGCTTTCTGAATTAACAAATAGAAAGATATATACTATCTTCACAAAAGACTTAGAAGATAAGTCGATTTTAAAAGATAACTATATTTCCGCAGAAATAAAAATGAGCCGCGTTATAGAGCTTTACGAAGACGAAAAGAAATATATTTACATGAGCTTAAATTATTTAGAAATACCAAGTGAAGAGGAAAGACCTAGCGAGATGGACGTTATACGGGCGGCGGTTACTAATTTAAAAAAGCTATTTAAGAAGGATTAAAAGATATGCCAAATTATAGCAAAGATGAAGAACAAGAACTTTTAGATTTTATATACAGCAACAAAGAAGAAATTGTACGTCAGCAGAAATGGCACAAAGAAAATGGCGAAAATATTAAATTTGTATCGGATATTGTACAATGGATAAAAAAGAAATTGATAGCAATAATCGGCTTAGGTGCTCTTTTACTGGTTGCTTCATGGGTAACTGATAAATTATGAAAGAAATGATCTTAGCGTTCATTCTTGGCGGCTTAATAGTGTATTTTTCTACAAAATCAGAAACCACTAAGATTGAAAAAGAATATATAAAAGGCGACACAGATACTTTAATCGTTCGGGACACTATACAAAATGATAAGATTATATATAAGAATAAAATAAAGCATAAAATTAAATATGTATATAAAAAAGACAGTTTAAAAAAAGTTGTTAAATCAACTTATGAAGATTCAACTGATAATTACAAAATACGTGTAGAGGCTTATTCTCCATTGCCAGTAGATTCTATGAAAGTGTTTCATACTAATTTTGAGAAAATAGTAATTAAAACTAGAGTCGATACTTTAAAAACAAACACAATTGAAAAAGATGGATATTTAAACGGCGCACAAGAATTAACAATAGGTGCTTCACTACTAATTTTAATAGGTTTAATATTATGAGCAAATCAAAGAGATTTAAAGCGGCTGGAATTGTAACAGGATTAAACTTTCTAACATTCTGGCTTGCTATGCACATAAAAGCAGATTTAAGTGCAACAGGAACAGGGTTAGCATTAATAAATGCACCATTGCTAGGGTATCTGATGGCAGAAACTAAAAGGGCTTCAAAATGAATAAATTTGGGAAAGGCTCATGGAGAAAGTTAAATAGCGGCGTTCATGCAAAACTTATTGCTTTGGCGACTTTAGTAGCAAAAAGAAGAGATATTTCTATTACTAGCGGCAGACGCGGGAAAGACGAGCAAAACAATCTATTTGAAGATGGTTTTTCTAAACTTAGATTCCCTCATTCAGCACACAATAAAACACCGTCAAGGGCAATTGATGCAACGCCTTATCCTTGCAATTGGGATGACTTAGAAAGCTTTGATTCAATGAGAAAAGACTTTTATGAATGCGCAAATAATCTTGGCGTTAAGTTAAAGCCCATTATTAAATTTAATAATGGAACTTTTGATTATCCGCATATTGAATTGGATAATAGCGAAATTTAATATTTCTTCTCCTAAAAGGCGGGCAGGGATTTGAACCCTGCATGACAAGGCTTTTAAGCCGCTCATGTATCCTTGTCTTGTACGCGACAGCGTCTACCCATTCCGCCACCGCCCTTTGTTTTAAATATCTAACACAATTGAATTTGCAGCCTCGCGCATCAACCAAGGCATTAGAAAATTCATATGTGCCTTTTTTGTTTTCAGCAATTCACCTGTTTTAACAACTCGATATTTCTTTTTTGTTTGGTCATACTGAATAAATCTATGTATTTCAGCATGTGTTTTTGGGCCCAATTCAATCACATCTTTAAAGTGTTCATCGTTATAAGACCAATGATGTAAATGATTGCCTTTGTGAACAGGTTTTAATTGGCTGCTCATGTTGTGGGCTTTTTTCTTTTCTGGATACTTAGCCCAGTATTTATACATCGCTTTACGTTTATCTTCTGAACTAGGCTTATGCTTTTCTTTGTAGCCAAGCCTATAATACTTTGCACGATGCCTAGCCTTTTCCTTTTCAACCCAAGCATGATCTTTTGCTAATCGATCTGCACGTAAATGAGTATCTTTTTTAGTGCATTCTTTGCATTTGTTTAGATGTCCGTCTGACATATCCTTGTGTCTGTAAAATTG
>NZ_JBOEFX010000192.1:0-11456 GCF_050633125.1 Lewinella sp. | reverse complement strand
CTAGAAAGGCAGCGAGTCTTCCTCTATATCATTATCTGGAACTTCAAAAGCAGGCTGTGCTTGAGGCTTCGCTTGTGTGGCTTGTGCATTTTCTGCACTCTTACTGCCTAGCATTTGCATTTCCGATACAACTATTTCAGTTGTATAGTGCTTCTGTCCGTCTTTTTCCCAAGTGCGAGTTTGAAGTTTGCCCTCGATGTATACAAGAGAGCCTTTTTTCAAGTACTGCCCTGCTATTTCTGCAAGTTTGCGCCAGATGACTATTTTGTGATATTCTACCTTATCTACTTGGTTTCCGTTTGAATCTTTGTAGCCCTCATTTGTAGCAATATCAAAATTACATACTGCTGCACCTTGAGGCGTGTATTTTAAAATTGGATCAGCCGTTAAGCGACCAATGTGCAATGTTTTGTTTAAGCTTCCTTTAGGCATTAGTTAATCCCTTGTGTTGATAATTTGTTTTTAACTCTTAAAAGTGTAGTTATCATAGAATCTATTGAAGCTTGGTTGTCGAAACGAACTAACCATTTCATGCCATTTTTACCATCCATAGGCGTTGGATCATCTGGCTCAGGTTTAACTACGCCAACACCCATTCCAGAACCGTAAGAAATACCTATACCTGCTAAATTCTTCCCGATATAAAACACATCGGTGAATTCAGACTTCCCATCACCAACTTCTAAAACTTGGATTATTGTTCCATCTGGCAAAGTTTCTCTTTTAAAGCCATACTTCTTTTCCATCACTTACTCACTTTCTGCGCCTTGCGCTTTGTCTCGATACTTATAAAAACCGATTCGTATAAATCGATTAAACTTTCGTTTTCATACCATCTTCTTAAGCAGATAATATTTGAAAAATTGCCGCCTAATACGTGTTCACGTTTATATATATGCTTGAATTTAGGGAGGAATGGCTCGCTACAAATTTCTCTATTCCAGTAATCATATCGCTCTTTATTAAATGCAAACACAGCTATATACGTCTCTTTCATCTCTCGCTCCGCTTTGTTACTATATTCAATGCACTTCCTTTTTCTGTTAGCGCGATTCTAAAATATTCTGATCTTGTCCGTTTTATGTAGCCGCCTTTCAACAAGTCGCGGGCTATTTCACAAGTTTCCAAGTAAGTTCTTTTCAGAAATATCATTGGATTAATGCTCTTACTTTCTTGAAGCTCTAACACTAATTCGCGCTGGTCTTGGCTAAGTATCATTTGTTATTCCAGATAACAGTTGTTATCACATAATCTTCCATCCTCACCTCACAATCGCCGTCTATAAAAGCTCCCGTACCACCTAAAATTTCAGCTTGCTTGGCAATCTTGGGTGTAAGTATCTCGCTCTTTGTTTGATTAATATCTAATTTGTATTTTCTCTCCCACAATCTCACAATTGCGTGATCTGACACAAAAACAGTTCCTTTATTTTTAGCCGCTTCAAGTTCTTGCTCAAGTTTTCTTACTTGTCTTTCTTTTGAATTTTGCGCTTGCTGAGCAGCTACAACAAGTTCTTTTGCTGAACGAAGCCGTATTCTCTCCGTCTTGAGATTCTTAGCAATTTCTTGTACCGTCACTCTGCACCTCCTTTTTCTGTTAGCGCGATTCTAAAATATTCTCTTCACAATTCACGCTCTTCTACTGCTTCAATTTTCAGCAAGTCTTTTACAAACTTTAAAAATCTGTTTGGTCTCTCTGGTAAATCACTTGCTAGTATAATTAGTCAACTCCTAGCTTGTATGAGCCAGTTTTAGTCCAGTCTATGATATGCTCGTTTCGCTATTCATAATTTTGCTGTTTAAATCCGTACTAAAATATAGCCGAGAGTCGTTAGGCAACATTCACATTAATCTTATCAGTACTTTTTTTTCATTGCTTAAACTCAGCCCAAACGCGCCTCGTTTCGCCGTCGTGAGCTACAATGCAAGTTTTATCAGCTTTAATCTCCTTTGACCATTTCCAATTGTTAGGGCGCAATCTTTTGCTTGCTTTTGCTTTATTTCCATCCGTGTAAAATTCATCTTCATTGAGCTTGCAATAAAGAAAGGGGAAATCATAAAGCTCAAGACCTATACCCCAATTAAAGCAAGCCCGCTTAAAAGAATCACTAGCCAGCCCTTTTTCAGCTTCTGTATTTGATTCTGTGCCTGTATCTTCTTTAGATACCCATTGTTTGTTATCTTTGTCGTAAATAGAAACTGTACAATTTTTATTGTCTCTCGAATAGCTCTTTTGCCATCCAAGTAAGCCACAAGCTTTGTTAAGCCTACGTATATCGACTCTAGCGTCTTTGTAAGCTAGAATGGTACAAAAAGCACCTTTTGTATTCTTTCCTACCATTCCGACTCTAAAATCAATTTCACTAATTTCTAATGGGGATTGTAGTAATTCTAAATTAATCATTTCTCGCCTTTCTTTTTATTTTAAATTGTCTATGCCTTTTTTTATTAAAACTGTCCCTTCACCTATTAAATCGATAGAGGAATAAGTTTTCTCTTGCACCATCACTTCTCTAGTTGCTGCCGCTCGCATAAAATCTTGAAAACTATCGTGCACATAGAAATCATTCTTTACAATAGTTTGATAAGTCTCAGCGTCCATGTATATCGGTTTCTGTATTTTCTTTTTCTTAGCCATTGTTTCCCTTGTTTTTTTAAGTTGTTTAAATATAAGCATTAATAAGCAACAAGCAAATTGTTTTATACATAAATAACTTGCATTCAGCAAAAAGGTGTGTTAATATTCAAGTAGAACTAACAAAAAGGCGATAAAATGAAAAAAGTATTTAGTAAAAAGTACATTATGGATAACAGAGGTTGCTACTCAAAGACAGATGTAGAAAAAATTCCCTGTATTAATGAAAAAATTACACTAAAGAAGTTGTATGCCCAACTCCCATATAACGATTTTGTTTGGTTTTTTTCAAAACAGTGTGGACTTACAAGCAAACAACTATCTTGTTTTGCTTTAGGGTGCGCAAATCTAGCGATGCAAATATTTGAAAAAGATAGCCAAAATGATAATAGCGTTCGGGATTGTATAGAGAAAACGGAGCTTTACTTAAAAGGTCAATGTTCACTAGAAGCATTGGAAGTTGCTGTTGCTGCAGCTGCTTCTACTGCTACTGATGATGATTATGCTTATGATGTTGTTTATGCTGCTGTTGCTGCAGCTGCTGCTACTGATGATGATTATGCTTATGTTTATGTTGATGAAGCTTATGGTTATGCTTATGATTATGCTTATTCTGCAAAAGAACTGCCATTATTTAAAAAGAAAGTATGGGAATTAATAGAGGGCTTTAAATAATGGAAAAGTTGTCACAGCTTATCAAGATTTATGCACAGAAAAATCAGAAGATAAACCAAATAGGAAAAATTAAAAAGAAAGTAGAAAAGGCTCTGGAGAAAGTTGTTCCCGTAGCAAAGGATAGGAAAACCGTTTCGGCGGGGGTAGCCAATCAGCTAAAAGCCGCTTTAAATCCTCTCTATGGAAAGTATGATGTTCATATGTATGTTTACAGCCCAAAATGCTATACGCTTCAAATACTAATGTATAACGATGTGAGCAAAGAAATAACATCTATTAAGACAGCTATAAAATTAGATGTGATGATAAATTCCGATGTGGTTAATGATGCAATAGAGGCTGTCAACTTTTACGGATTGGGTCTGTCCTATGTGCATCAAATGGATTTTATCGATAAGTACAATCAAAATCTAGGGTGTGACAAGTACGACGAGGATAGAGATAATAAAATTTCATACCCAGAATTGTTTTAGAAAGGCGAGGAAGCAAAATGAATAAAAGCGAAATAAGAAAAGAAATAGTGGCGTTAGTGAACAAAGGGGACTGGATAATCGTAAACGGTGTTAAAAAAACAATGACTTTAGACAATGCTACAAAGATAGTGTGTAAAAAATATGGAGCTAGTCCGCATGACGTGAAAAACCTATTGTCAAATGATGGTAAAGCTGAGAATGTAGGAGATAAAGCTATAACAATTGAGCAGATACGGGGGAATTGGTATATTTGCGAAAAGCACCTAGCTACATTTAAGCTATTAGTAATTAGCAAAGGGTTCAAAACAAAAGAACTTGCCCATCAAAGCTATACAAGAAAAATAGTGCTAACAGGTGTTAGCACTCAACATAAAGAAAATGTTGAGAAAGTAGAGGCAATGTATGAATGACAACAAGAGAGCTTTAAAATTAATAGCTAGACAGAATAGCATTCTTTGGTTTTTATCGGCGATCTTATCAATTGCTATAATATTAATAGCTTTATTCGTAAAGGTGCAAAATGGCGTACATATCTGAGAAACTTAGAAAGTCTGCTAATGGAAAAGATTGTACACTAAATATTGCAGGCGTTTGCAATTATGATAGAAGAACCGTTGTTCTTGCTCATATAAATACTGATTTTGGCAAAATGGGTGGGAAAAGTGACGACTATTCAGCTTGCTTTGCTTGCTCAAGTTGTCATACTCATTTAGATACTAATAAACTAGATAGCAATGATGAGCTATTTTATACTAGAAGGGCTTTAGTTAGAACTTGGCGCATTTGGTTTAATGAAGGATATATTCATGAGTAAAATCGTAGACATAGTCTATGTTGTTTGGTACACAACTGGCGAATACGACAATGATAGAATGAATTTTATTGAATTTGTAACGGGAGATAGTGAAAGGGCTAAAAATTATGTATATGTGGCTAATAAATCTTTTAAGGGTGAGCACATCGAATATTATATTGAAAAAACAGTAATGGTATGAATAAAATTCCAATAAAACCGCTATCTATAAACAAGTGCTACAAAGGACGTAGGTTTAAAACAAGTGATTATCTTAAATATTGTGGATTTGTTCCTATTTTTTTAAACAAAAATTCCAGAATACCAAAAGGGAAATTGGAGATATCCTTTAAATTCTACCTATCAACATCCTTAGCTGATTGGGATAATCCAATAAAGCCCATACAAGATATAATTTGTAAATACTACGGCATAAATGACAATAGAATATACAGAGGAACAGGCGAAAAAATAATTGTAAAAAAAGGACAAGAAAGGACAGAATATGTCATTAAAAAATACAGAGAAAAAAAAGAAATTAGTAATCCACTTAGACGGCGCGGCTATCGCACTAAGTTTTGACGGAAAAACACTAGACGCTAAAATAATTAAAGACAACGGCGAAATTGAGCATATAAAGGGGATAGAAAATAAACATCAATCTTTAATGCAAATAGTAGATGCGGCTAACTTCTTTACTTGCGCTAAAAAGGAAATGATATGAACATAAGAGCAACAATAATAAATGTAGAAGAGGATGAATATTCCGAACTTAGAGAAGGAAGTGATGTCACTATACCTTCTTTTTTAACTAGAACGCAAACACCGTACAGCATCGCAATAGTAGTTAGGAATGGACGTTTAAAGGAAGTTCCAATAGAATGTCTCCATATTCATCAATAAAAAATGTTGAATAGTAAAAAGCAATTTGCTACATTAAAGCAGATGTGGCGGCGCAAACTCATCTTTGCGTGGCTTCCCTCGCCTTGCCCTTGCGCCCATCTTATTTTACAATAGGCGAAGAAATTTAAAGCCAATGCCAACTTTAAATAATAAAATTTAGCATCCTCCGATTAACGGTAAAGTTACCTACTGGCATTGGCGCACTTTATCGCGGAGGATGCCGTATACGAAAGTAATATATATATGCAAGGATGGATTACATTACATCGTCAAATTGTGGATAATCCTATGTGGCTTTCAGAGACGTTTACAAGGTCTCAAGCATGGATAGATTTACTTATTTTAGCTAATCACAAAGAGAGTTCTTTCTACGTTAGAGACAATCAAATAACGGTTAAAAGAGGACAGATTGGACGCTCAGAAGAGTACTTTTCGTCCCGCTGGAAATGGTCAAGAACTAAAGTAAGAAATTTTTTAAAAAAGCTCGAAACAGAACAACAGATAACTAGGTCTAAAAGCCATGTCCTGCAAATCATTACGATAATTAATTACGACAAATATCAAGAAAAAGAACAACAAGAAAACAACAAGAAAACAACAAGAAAACAACAAGAAAACATATACAACAATGTAAACAATGTTAAACAAGATAATAAAATACTACAAAAGCATGAAGCTTTCGCAGAGCGTTTTTATCAAGTGCTTAAAGAAAATGAATTGGTACTAAAAACTATAAATCCTAAATCTATTTCATGGGTTAAGCCTATTCAATTATTAGAGACTACCGACGGCATAGAGTGGGAAACAATAACAAATGCAGCTAAATATTATTTTTCTAATTTAGAAGATACTTATATTCCAACTATAAAAAGCACAACTTCATTTAGAAAAAAGTTTGAACAATTAATTGATCATTATCAAAGATCACAAAAGGCGATGGCTTAGAAAGGCGACAGATGCAAAACATACCACACAGCGATGAAAACGAAAAGGCTTTGTTAGGCTCATTAATATTGGCACCTAATAAAATTGACGAGATCAAGGACGATATTAATGAGGACTATTTTTACAATGATAAAAACAAAGCAATTTTTAGAGCGGTGTTTAAACTCTATAAGCAGAAAAAAGGGATTGACTACATTACAATAATTTCTGAGCTAGATAAGGCTAGAGTAATTTACGATAAAAAATATGTTATAGAGTTAGGAGACTGTGTTCCATCCGCAGCTAACTACAGATTTTATTTTGAGCAATGTAGAGAAGAATGCGAGAAAAGGAGTTTGCTTAGAATCGCGTATAAGGCGGTAAAAGGCATAAGCGAAGGACTAGGAGCGGCAGAGGTTAGAAATGAGCTTAGAAGTTCCAAAATGGAAGAAATAAGCTTAAAAGATTACTCGTACAATGACCACGTTTCAGAGATGGCAGAAAAAACAGCGTTAAAATTTAGAGATATAAGTAAGAAAATTTATGCAACGGGTTTTGAATTTATCGACAATCCAATTTATTCTCTTATGCCTGCGGAAACTTTATTTATTGCCGCAGAGGGTGGATTAGGTAAAAGTACACTTTGTAAGGAAATTGCAATAAATATGGCTCAAAATGGTGTGGCGTGTGTATTTGAGACTTTGGAGCAAACGAAGGAAAGTATGTATACAAGTATAATAAATGGAGAAGCGGCAAAGAGCAGAGTAGATCATAATTTCCTAGCTTTGACTGAAATGCTAAAAGATTACAAGGAATCGGCAGCCGAGTTTTACAAGGCACAAACAAAAGAAAATATTTTCCTATTTGATAAGCCATCCACGTATTTAAGCGATATAAGAAAGCATATAAGGCTAGTAAAGAAAACAACAAAAAAACCTGTTTGTTTATTTTTAGATAGTTTTAGTCAATTAAATATCGCGGGAACTTACAAAAGCGATACAGAGCGAGAAAATGAGATTTCAAAAGAAATAACTCAGCTAGCAAAAGAAGAAAATATTCCGATTATCATAATTCATCATAACAACAAAGAGGGAAAATTTAGAGGCTCTGAAAAGCTAAAAGATAATTCTTGGTGGTGGATTTCTTTAAGCCCTATAGGCGGCGAGACAAATAGTAAGTATATAAATCCGAAATGGGTAAAAACCAGAGAGTTTAGAGGCGCATTTAAAGACGTTATTTTTGAAAAGGTTAATGGATATATAAAAGAAATTACGGATGAATATACAATACAAAGCGCGCTAGAAGATGGCAAAAAACAAAAGAAGATGTTTACGTAATAACTTGCAAAGCAAAAAAACAACTTGTATAAAGTAAAAGTTATTTATACCTTGATTATAGAACTAACAAAAAGGCGAGTAAATGAGCGAGATTAAATATATAAATCCAAAGGATTATGGCGTAACACCTGTTAAGCGTCCATTATCTGATACACCATCTATTGCAATAAGGCAAGCCATAGCAGATGCTAAAGCGGTATTGAAAAGTAAAAATGCTGTTTTAGATATGAAAGATTGGTGTAGTATAAACCTTACATTCAAAGCATGCGAAGTTTGTCAAGCGGGCGCAATAGCGTTAAGGCGTGGTCTAGCTTTCGAGGATGCGTACAGTGATCCTGTTAAAAGTTTTGAAAACGAAACAAATAAAAGAATACTTGCTTTTGATAATTTTAGGTTAGGCAATATTGATGATTTTTTATACGCTTTTGGCATATATCTAACTACGTCTATGTATAGATTTGTGGATAATGGTGAATTAAGTAAAAATATAAGCGATGCAGCAGAGAACGGAGATTGGGAATATTATTTTAAATGTTCTTTAGAAATGGCTAACCGACTAGAAAAGCTAGGATATTAAAATGTACATAACAACATTTAAAAGATTAGAGCCTTGTGTTTTAATATTAAATATAATACCAAAGAGCGAAGAGGAAATTAAAAGGGAATTGCTAAAATGAAAGCCGTTATATTCTTCCTTTTTATTTTATCTTGTCAAAGCACTTTCGAGAATAGCGCGGAATCAGACCATATTTTAACTATAAAAACGTACAGATTAAGTCAAGACAAAGAATATAATAAAATATTGTATATAAAGATCAATGAAAAAAGGTTTATTCAAACGAACATACTTTTGAAAAACTCAGAAGATTCATATAGAATATATCACAAGGGAAGAATCGACAGCATAAGAATTTACAAGGCTTGTTTGGAATCAAATAATGAAATAATAAATGCTTTGTGGACTATCAAGCTTGAAAATGTAAAACTAGGAACTGCGAGAGTGCTAGAAAATAAATTCGAGGCTAAAGGAATAAAGTTTTTTTACGAGAGAAAAGACTCATTTTAAAGGTGAAAAATAAAGAGAAAGAAGAACAAATTTTGAAATGTGATATCGAAGTTGATAAACAAGGAAAAATAATTATAGATTTTTCAAGTGATTGTGGAAAATTCGGAACTGACGAAACGTTAGCAGGTTGGATATTAACACCTGAAAGATTGCTGCAAATATTAGATGAGAGAGAAGATATTACAGATGACGAACTCTAATTACTGCCAACTAGAGGAGAAATAGATGTATCAACAATGCCCAAATTGCAAAGGAAGCGGAGAACAATTTCCGAATTTGTCAATGAAGACCAGCGAAGTCTGCTCTGTTTGTAATGGTAAAAAAATTATTAGCCAATTAACAGGCGAGCCACCAGACAGCAAAAGGGTTTTTCGAGAAATGAAAACGATATGAAGAAGATGTACAACAAAATCAAATCCGCTATTGTAATAGCGTACTATGTGTTTAAAAACCATGAATTATTTACAAACGAAGGGCTAAAATTATCTTCTAAAATACTTCAATTAATGTTTGAAGCTGCTGAGCAGAATAGTCCTTTAATGACGCACATAATGAAAATCATGTGATTGTCTCTTTATGGGCGGGAATTGGATTGAATGCTGATCCAGTAGTAAGAATCCAAGAATTAAAAAATGAAAATGAAAGTTTGAAAATTAAATTAGCCGAATTGCTAGAATAGGGGACTAAATGAAAAAACTAAAAGCAATGCAAATGATAAGCATAAGCTTCGACACATGGATCATATTTGCCTATGATAGTTTATTTTTAGACATTATGGGGACATTTTGTTTGGTATTATCTTTTTATTTTATAGGAAGAATGCAAGAACAGAACGAGACGCTAAAGACAATAAGGCTGTATCAAAAATTGCGAGAAAGCGATTTAGAGAGAATAAACCAGCGAGAAGAGATAATAATAACATTAGATAAAAACGGCGATTATACAGACACTATAAAAGAACTTCAAATACAAAGAGAATTGGATAGGATATTGAAGTGAGCACTAAAACAAGCATAATGTACACTAAAGATCACGAACATTGGTATATAGACAGCGCAGAAGATGACGTTATGACGTTAATATTTTCTAAAGATAACGCAAGGCTAGTGGGAAATAACGGTTCTGCGATAATTGTAGAAGTTGAACCCGACACAGATATGTATAATAAACTGTGGAAGCTAAAGTATGCAGGAGGGCTGAATGACTAAACGTAAGCCAAAAGAAGAACACAAAAAAAGCGGTCAGCCTACAAGTTATAAAGAAAGCTACAACAAAGAAGCATATAGGCTAGCGTTGTTAGGTTGCACAGATGCGGAAATAGCTGTTTTTTTTGAAGTTACGGAAACAACTATTAATAATTGGAAGCTTTCACATCCAAAATTCTTTGAGTCTATAAAGGACGGCAAGGTCAAAGCAGACGCTAAAGTAGCGGAATCTATGTTTAAAAAAGCAACGGGATACACAAAGAAAGTTATGAAGCCGTTTGTTGTTAAAGGCGAAATAGAAGATCACGAGGTAGAAGAACATTTCGAACCCGATACACGAGCAGCTCAAGTATGGCTAAACAATAGGCGTCCGAAAGATTGGAAGCAAAAGCAGACGGTGGTGCTAGACAATCAAATAGAAGATGTAGATTTCAAGCCGCCTGAAGAAATTGAAAAGGAAGAGAACGAAGATAAGCAGACTTAGAGATATTGTAAACAAAGAGGTTTATTTTTAATATACGAGATGAATTTGTTGATTTTCCGAAAAGTTTCCACAGGGGCAAGAACCATTTTTATTTATTTTAATTAAGTCTTGACATATTCAAAATAGCTTTGTATCATTAGGGTGTAATCAATAGCAAACAGGAGTCAGACATGACAGCGCAAGAAACTAAAAAAGAACTTTTAAACATGGGTGGCAAAGAGTGGAATAATCACGGCAAGGAAAGAGTTTATATCACTTGTGACATCTTCAACAAATTTACTGATAGAAGCTATCGTTTAAAAGATTCAAACAACAAGTTCTTTTTTGATTTAGCAAAAAATGCTATAATGAGAAGCTACAAAGGTAAAAAACCAACGATTGAAATTCAATACTAAAAAGGAAAAGAAAATGGAACATTTAACAAGCGGATTAATAAATGACGATTTCGTAGAACAATTTAAAAAGTGTATAGTCGAAACAACGAATTATGAAAACCGTGTACCTGAATTATTTCTAAATAATGCAGGTGCGCTTGCTTACGAAAAGTACGGCTTAAATCGGGCAGCTTCAACGGAAGAAACGGATTCATGGCTTGAAGCATTAGTGCAAATTAGAGAGCATTACGGGCTATAATTAATTAAACAAACAGGAATCAAGCATGACACAAGCACAAAAAAATCAAATCGCTCAAGACTTCGTAGATGCTCACAAAAATAATAATTTAGATGAATGGCAAGTTGCGGGAATAAATAAAGAACAAAAACTAGATAGTGTTTACAATAACCTTGTGGCGGGCGTTTACGGAAACGTGGAAATAGATGGCAATAATGGAACTATCGAGATAGATAAATTCGATAGTCGTAGCGGAAATCCAATTATTTTTGATTTTGAGATTGAAGATATTTATGCCTAAAAAAAATACCCATGGGGGGCAACGTAAAAATGCGGGTCGCCCATCGGGC
>NZ_JBOEFX010000191.1:0-576 GCF_050633125.1 Lewinella sp. | reverse complement strand
TTTTTAATACTGGCCTTTGTAAACAGCAGCCCAAATTCCACGGATTTTGATAAAGCGAATGCTGTCTCCTTGAACACCGGACACGCTGGTTTGGAAAGCATCATTGCCTGTTCGGATACTTGTATTGGCAAAAGAAACATCCCCCGCAGAGCGCGTCAACCAGACCTCGATTACACTGCCATCCGGCTCACTTTCGTCAATGATAATTTCATTGCCTGTTGTGAGCATATTGGCTTCGATGAAATAGTGATCTTCTCCCGTATGTACGTGCGTTGTACTTGGTCCTACATTTACCGTCACCGCACCAAAGGAACCGCCACCGCCGCCGCCAATACCACTGAGGTCGACATCGGTCGTCGTGCCGTCTTCCCGATCATAACTGAGCGTTGTTCCCGACAAGGCAATGTCTGTGATCGTTTCGTTAATAACTGAGGAGGTGCCATTGGAGGCAAGGTGCCTGGCTATTCGGTGTCCAGAAATCGTTTGATCTACTGTAGAAGCACCAAAAGCGTCTATTGTCGCTAAGTCCAATACACTAGTAACACCAGCTTCGTCCGTGTATCTGATTTCAGAATT
>NZ_JBOEFX010000190.1:0-1417 GCF_050633125.1 Lewinella sp. | reverse complement strand
CCATGGCGGCACAGGCAACAGCTGTCAATCCGGTTACGCCAAACCCAGGGCCGGCGCACCATCGTACAGATCGCACTTTGTAGGTTTGTGTGCGTTTGTACGCACTTTGTCTGACAAATCGTCACTTGGAGCCGGGTGAAGACTGTCCATCCTGGCGTGACGATGTTCAGACTGGGCCCATGGCTCGACCGAAATGGCTCACCTACTTCGATGACCTTCCAGACCCGCGTGTGGAGCGAACGCGGCGGCACAAGCTCTCTGACGTGCTGGTGATCATGCTGTTGGCAGCGATCTGTGATTGCCGAGGTTGGGACGCGACGCATGAGTTCATCAAGTATGGGCCGCCGGAGTTGCGTGGTCTCCTCGAACTACCGAACGGCGTCCCCTCTGCGGACACACTGCGGCGGGTCATGACCGCGCTCGACCCGGTGGCATTTCGCGCGGCGTTCATGGCGTGGGCACGAGCGCTGTGCACATCGACCGAGGGCAAGCTTGTGTCGATTGATGGCAAGACGATACGGGGGGCGTTTGCAGACGGCAGCGCTGGCTCGCTCCACCTCGTCAATGCTTGGGTGAAAGAGAACGCTATCGTGCTCGGACACTATGCAACCGACGTCAAAAGCAATGAAATCACGGCGATTCCCGCGTTAATCAAACTGCTCGACGTGAAGGGGGCCATCGTCAGCATCGACGCGATGGGGTGTCAGAAGAGCATTGCGAAAACGATCCGAGAACAGGGCGCGGACTACCTCTTCGGACTCAAGGGCAACCACCCCACGCTGCACCGTGAGGTGCTCGACGCGTTTGATGACGAGACGTGTGCTGAGCTGGCCAGCTCCACCCACACCTGCCATGCCGAAGCTGACAAAGGGCACGGGCGGACCGAGTACCGCAAGGTCTGGGTGCAAAAGGATGTGAAGTGGCTACACCAGTCCGACCAATGGCCCGACTTGAAAACGATTGTGCTGGTTGAGTCTGAACGCACGTTGGAGGGTAAGACATCGCGACAACGACGCGCCTACATCTCCAGCCTCGAAGCGTCGGCCGAACGCATGCTCTCGCTCGTACGCGGTCACTGGCACATCGAAAACAAGCTGCACTGGGTGCTCGACGTCACATTTGGCGAGGACCGCGCCCGCGTCGCCAAGAAAAACGGCGCAGAAAACCTCGCCACCGTACGGAAGGTCGCCCTCAACATGCTCCAAAACGCACCCGTTCGCACCAAGCGCACAAGCATCGCAGCGAAGAAACAGCTCGCCGTTTGGCGCGTCGACTACCTTCTCACCGTCCTCGGCTCCGGAACTATTGAGGATTAAGATGCGCCGGCCCTGACGCCAAACCGCCGATACCTAAGCAAACGAACCTCGGCCAACAGTGGCCCCTATTGAAGCGGTCTCGTCAACTTTCGATTCGGATG
>NZ_JBOEFX010000189.1:0-8089 GCF_050633125.1 Lewinella sp. | reverse complement strand
ATTCCAGATACACTCTGGACTTTCCAGCAAAACCTTAGCTTGCGTGAGGACACCAAAATCAGGTTCCCGGACAGCTTGCTTTACCCCGCAAATCTTTCGATAAAAATGGAAGCTTTCTTTTCTACCGCTGGTGGGGAGGCAGCACAAAAAACGGCCAACTTCATTTACCTGTACCAAGCCGGAAAAATTGAACATTCTCTCCAGCAAGGCCAATGGCAGTTTACCCATTTGGAAGCCGATAGCAGCATTAGCCAAACGGCAACCTTAAAGACTCAGCGCAGCGTNNGCCTTTTTCAACCATCAAAACTATCACCCTGCCCCACCAGGAATCACTTGATCCTTTTGTAACCAACTACCATCTGGAAACCAGCAAAAATCTTCGGTACACCCTTGGCGTAAATCAAGAAGTGAGCGGCGTGGAAACGCTGGGACAACATACTGGCGACTCCTTGCTGCTCCAGATTGCCAACCCGCACGGCGTAAACATCACTTACCAGCTTTATGAAGGTACCCAACGTATTGCAGAAGGTAATTTAGGGCAAGATACCCTCCTGAGAATGACGGCCCAAGCGAAGAAAAAATACCAACTGGACATTCAGTATACCTGGGCTGGGGTGGCTCGCAACAAAACGCAGACTTTCCAGTCTTATGCCCGCCAACTGCAGTTTAGCGCCGACCTTCCAGATAAAATTATTCCCGGCCAAACCGTGCAGGTAAAAATCCAGGCTACCGACCAAAAAGACAAACCCGCCAAGGGTGTAGAGATGGTTGCCGGCGCTGTCAATGCCCAGTTCAACTCTTTGCGAAACCTCTCGCCGCCGCAGGTGACTTACAAGGTTCGCAAAGGCTACAAACAACGGCATCAGTTTAATTTACAACCAGTTAGCAACCAACATACAACTTCCATTAGTTCGCATTGGTACCAGCGCTTTACACTCGATACCATGCTCTATTACCAAATTCGCTACCCCGATCAGGGCATCTTCGAGCAACAGGATACGATCCTCGCCGATTCGTTTTATCTGCAAAATCCGCAAATCAGTCCTTATTTGGTGGAAGAACACAAGTTGCAGCCCATCTATTTGATCTATCTCAACCGCGAATTGGTCTACAGTCATTACAGTCAAGACGATGGCCGCTACGCCTTCAACGCTCGTCCTGGCTACAATCAAATCCGTATTCGCACCCTCGAAGCCGAGTACCGGATCGACAGTGTGTTTGTAAAAGCTGGCCACAAACTGAGTTTAGCGCTTGACGCGAAAAATTTTGGCCTTCACCCCGTTTATGGTTCCCGCATTAAGCGAACAAGGACAAAGAAGCACCTCAGTACGGGAGAGAAGGATTTGCTCAATCTGAAGATGATCCGCATCAGAAAAGAAGAGAAACGAACCGTTAGTTACCTCTACAGTGACAGTACTCAAATTTATCGCTGGAATACCCCTAATACCAACAATACTGCTCGGGTCATTGGCCCCATTCCCGCAAATCGCAACCTCACCTACCTACAACGTGATGGTCTGAAGAATCGTTTTTTCTACGAGCCTGGCTATATTTATGAACTTAGAACAGGCCGGGAAAGACTCTATAAACAGCGTTTTTTTCAAACAAAAAAACAATATGACTTACCAGAAGTTCTCTCCCACCCTAGAGTTGATCAACTATCATTAAGGCCATCTGATATTATAGAGGCCTCCCCAAAGATTAAGAGGGTTAATTTCCGAAAAGGTTGGAATCTCTCTATGGATGGTGGCCATTTGCAAATCCTTTATGGGCAGGAAAATGATTCTACCCTTGCAGCCGTAAGCCTGCAAAACGTCAATGGCGAATACAGCATTTACCGGCCTACCGACCGCTATTTCGCTCGATTGCCACAGGGTTATTATGAGCTTACGCTGATTACCCCAACAGGACATACCGCTCAAAGAAAAATTTGGATTTATCCCCACCAGTTGCAAGTACTTGACTTCCGTGGTGTTGCTTTTGAACAAGATACGACCCTCGATATCCTCAAAGATTTGTACACCTATGAATTAGTGAAGCCTAGTTTTTTGACTTATCAAAGCCAAGGGGGCACGCCAGCCAATAATAGATATCAAGACGTGGGCTACCTGGCTCAAGGTACTTTAACGGATGATAACGGTGAACCGCTCATGTTTGCCAACGTTTTGCTGGCTGGCACAAATATCGGTACTATGACCGATATTAATGGGAACTATGCCATCTGGGTGCCTGATGCTAATGCTATTCTCCAGTTTTCATATTTAGGTTACAGCACTCGGCAAGTGAAGGCTGGCGATACCGGGGAGCGACTTACCCTTAGTGATTCAGGCATGGCCCTGGAAGAAGTTGTCGTAACGAGCTACCGTGTACCCTTGGTTGAGCAAGACAATACCACCATGAGCGCTACCCTTTCCGGTACGCTTACCGCTGCCCAAATCCAACGTTTACCCACCCGCAATATCAATGCACTGGCAGCAACAACGGCTGGCATAAGTGTTACCGATGATGATCAAATCAACATTCGAGGCAGCCGCGATGCTGCTACTAGTTACTATGTAGATGGTGTCCGTGTAAGTGCTTCTGTACCCGGTGCGGAACTTTTACTCAGCGGCAGCGGCCTGCGCACCGAGTTTCGCGACTACGGCTTCTGGGTGACGGACCTCATCACCGACAACAAAGGCGAGGCTTACTTTCAAGTCACTTTCCCGGATGATATCACCCAATGGAAAACCTTCGTCCTGGGCATGGACGACCGAAAGCGGGCTGGGGCTTGGTACGGCGAAACGGCAGCTTTCAAACCCGTGCTGGCACAGCTGTACCTGCCGCGTTTTCTCCTCCCCGGAGATCAGATTGACCTGGTAGGCAGCAGTGTTAATTACACCAACGACACTTTCCAAATCAGCACCCAGCTGGAGGTAGAAGGCGTATCATTGCTAAAAGAAGAACACCAACTTGTCGACGGTATTACCGACGAGGTGAGCTATACCGCGCTGGAAGGAAGAGATAGCCTTACGGCCAAATACACCCTCCAAATCGACAACTACCAGGATGGCGAAGAACGTTCTATCCCTATTTTCAAAGTGGGGACAGAAGAAACCATTGGCACTTTCCACCGCTTACAGGGAGACACGACCATTGAGCTGAGTTTCCCGCCGAAAGACGGGCCCGTCACCATTTACGCTCAGCCCGATATGCTGCATGTGATGCTGGAAGAGATCGAAGCACTCATAGATTATCCTTACGGTTGTAATGAGCAAAGCGCCAGTCGCCTGTTGGCCTTACTCATGCACAAAGAAATTAAGGAAGCTATTGGCCAACCCTTTACCAAAGAAGACGCTATCCAAAAAATGGTCGCGCTCTTGCGGCAACGCCAGCGGCCAGATGGCTCATGGGGTTGGTGGGGCGGCAGTCCTCACAACCAGTGGATGACCATCTACGTGATCCGTGCCCTACACGCTGCCAAGGAAGCTGGCTACGAAACAGAGGCCCTCGAAAAAGGCTTGATTTTCTTGACCAATCAGCTGAGCAGCCTGCGGGGCCCTTCCCGGTTAGAAGCCATTGCTTTGTTCTCTGAAATAGGGCAAAACATGGATTACGAGGCGCTATTGACACCTTACGACACGCTCCCCTACCTCAATTGGACGACGCTGACCACCACCTTGATCCAAGCCCAACAAGGGCTACCGTTTCAGTTGGACACCTTGGCCAAATACCGTGAGGAGACGCTCTTTGGTGGACACTACTGGGGGCAGGATGGCTACGGTTTTTACCACAATTACCATCAATACAATTTGCTGGCCTACCGCACGTATCGTGCAGCGGGCGAAACCGAAGCACTGGCTCCCATCCGACAATTCTTTTTGGAGCAACGGCACCGCAGTCCGGGCTATCACTGGCGGGCAGGCTACCGCAACACCTTTGAGGCTGCGCTCATTCTACGGACGATCATCCCGGATTTATTGGAAAACTACCAGCAAGACAGCGCCCTTAACTTCAGACAGCAGGTCGTCATTAGTGCGCAAGAAAATATCGTTTGGGATACCTTTCCTAAGCAAGTGACCATTGATGCTAGCCAAGCTATTCGCATCCAAAAAACGGGGATAGGGCAAACCTTCCTCACTGCTTACCAGCAGCGTTGGAATCCGCAGCCCGAACGGGTCGAAGGGCCTTTTGTGGTGACCAGTAGCCTTTGGCAGGGCAGTAAGCAAACCGACCAGCTGGAGCAAAGTCGCCCCGCTTTCCTGAAAGTGGAATTGAAAGTAGAAAAAGCGACCGACTACCTTCTTTTGGAAGTGCCCATTCCGGCAGGCTGTTCCTATGGCAGCAAGCAACGCAGCCGTGGCTACACCGAAACCTACCGCGAATACTTACGTGATAAAGTCGCCATTTTCTGTGAGCACCTCGAACCCGGCGAGTATAGCTATTACATTGAGCTGGAGCCGAGGTTTACTGGCCAGTTTCAGTTGAATCCGGCGAAAGCGGAGCAGATGTATTTCCCTGTTTTTTATGGGCGGGAAGGGATGAAGAGGGTGAGAATTGAGTGATGGTTGTGGGTTTAGCCACGGGCTATCGCTCGAAGATGTGGCGTAATTTCACGACCCACCCCAGCCCTCCCTGAATGGAGGGAGCTTTGGGGTTTGATGTTAGTGCGCAGGCCTTTAGGCCGGAGCGCGCCGGACGGAGGAGGAGGACAATGGATGGTAGCCGCTCTGCTCCGTTGGGTCGGGTTTGAAACCCGATCCCACGGAACAGAGCGGCGGACAGCCAGGTGCCGATCCCGTCCCGACTAGAAAAGTCGGGGCGGGAGAAGGCATGGCCCCAAAACACCCTAAAACAGAAGGATTATCTTCCGTTAATAATAACGATACCGACGCACCCTCGCCAGGTGCTTGGCCAGGCGGACGACCTGACAGGTATACCCGTATTCATTATCGTACCAAACGTAAAGTACAACACTATGGCCATCGGCAGAAACGATGGTTGACGGAGCATCAACTACCGAGCAGCAAGTGGTGCCCACGGCATTGCTAGACACATACTCGGTGGAGGAAGAATACTGGATTTGTTCTACCAAGGCTCCTTCCAGCGCAGCTTCTTTGAGGTAATTATTGAGGGCGTCTACCGTAGTTTTCTGCTTTAGTTGCAGGTTCAATACGGCGAGTGATACATTGGGCGTGGGTACGCGAATGGCGTTGCCCGTGAGTTTGCCCGCCAGCTCTGGTAATACCTTGGCCACGGCGGTAGCAGCACCAGTGGAGGTCAACACCATGTTTACGGGTGCTCCCCTACCCCGGCGTGGTTTCTTGTGAAAGTTGTCCAGCAGGTTTTGGTCGTTGGTATAGGAGTGGATCGTCTCGATGTGGCCTTGTTCGATGCCCAATTGCTTTTCCAATACATCAAGCACTGGCGCGATGGCGTTGGTGGTACAAGAAGCAGCACTGAAGATTTGTCTTTTCGAAAAATCCTCTGGTTCATTTACGCCGTAAACAATATTGGGCACATCGCCTTTGGCGGGAGCCGTCACGAGCACCTGGGCGATACCTGGACGAAGGTGAGTGCTCAGTTCTTTGTCGTCTCGCCAAACGCCAGTGTTGTCGATCAATAAGGCGTCTTGAATGCCATATTTGGTGTAGTCCACTTCGGAGGGTGATCCGGCGTAGATCAGTTGGATGTGGTTGCCGTTTACGATCAACTCGCTACCGTCGGGGCTTACTTCCACCAAGCCGTGAAACTCGCCGTGTATAGAATCAGATTCCAGCAGGGAAGCGCGTTTTGTCGCTTCTTCAAAGCGGTCGGCTAATTTTGGGCGGATCACAATCGCTTTTAGTCGTAGCTGTTCGCCCCGGCCGGTAGAGGTGATGATTCGGCGGGCAACCAAGCGGCCGATCCGGCCAAATCCGTATAATACGATATCGCGGCCATCCTCGTTCAGAGGAGCGGCACCGCGTAGGTGACTCATCTTATCGCCGACAAAATCCGCCAGATTTGCATAATTACTTGCTTCAGCTTGCCATTCCAGTCCTAGTTTACCTAAATCAATTCGGGCAGCGGGCAGGTCTTTCAGGTCACGGATGGCTTTGGCCAGGGCCAGCGTACCCGTAATATGGAGCGCCTCTGCTGAGTAATTTTCTGCAAAACGGTGATCATTGAGAAGGGCACTTGGACGGGCATCGTAGATATCCTCCCGGAACAATACCAACTCGATGGCGCGATCAAAACGTAGATCGCCAACGATCTGTAAAAGTTCCAGCGCCTGCTTTTCTTCCTGGCGCCATGCTTCCAATGCAGCATCAACACGTACTGCCTGCGGAGCTTTTTCAACTAACATGTGGTGGTCATTTTAAGGTTACTCTACCACAACTTTACGGCTGGCGCTTTGGTCATCAGTTACAACGGTTAGGAAATAAACGCCTGCCGTCAGTGGTGGTGTAATTTGGTTTTTCCAGGTAAAAGTACCGGGCTGGACATCCTGAATGGTGTCCGTTACGACAACTTTCCCCTCCATTTCGCGCAAAGATACGTTTACTGTCGTTGATTTCCTGACGTTTAGCTGAATAGTGAACGTTCCTGTGGTAGGATTTGGGAAAACATTCAAATTGAGGCCTCCATCCGTTATTTCCGCTGTAGAAGTATTGATCTTCTTAACCAGTTTCAGGCGGTAGATCACATTGTTGGCCTCACTTTGGGTGCCGTCGTTGATCCAAAAAATATTAGGCGCACTACTACTGATACCACCAAAAATGTAGCCCAGCTCCATCGTATCAGCGGTGAGTTGGTCCATTTGCAAAACACCATTTTCGTACACCGGCAAATCTGGCAAAGCAATAAACTCAGCGCCGGAACCTAACAAAGCTGGCATCTCTTCCTCTAGTTTATGTTCCGTCATGGTGCCATCGGCTGTTCGGCTTACGCGCGCAATGGTATTCACAAAAGGCACATTATCGTCTTGCATCAGGTTGCCGTCCTCTTGATAATATTGAGCCATCCCGCCAAAAAACACCGTGTGCATTTCATTTGTAGAGGCAGAATATAAAGAGATGTGAGCACAGTGATAATGGTTAAAATATTGCTCAAAATTGTCCTGCACCTGATAGCCTTCTTCCGTAATATTTACACTACTCAGGAAAGGTAAATCCTGCACATACTGAAACACACCGGAAAAGAGAGTCAGCCCTTGCGAACCATCTGGCATGATCTGCGCTGCCAGGTTGTAATCACGGCGGTGCAAATTGACAGTATCTGTAAAAGGTTCAAGCATGGTGATCATCAAGTCTTCTCCATTATCAGACAACTGGAAACGGCGAATCTGGTTGGTGTATTCCTGAAAGAAGCCAGGACCGTGATCTGGCCCGTGAGGGTTATAGCGACCAATAAATTTTTGTCCACCTACCAGGTAGTAAGTATCCTCAATTTTATTCAACTGTCCACCAGTAACAGCAAAATCCGCGACCGCCTCTTGCCGGATATGAGGATTCAAGTCGGCATTGGTCTTGATGGCTGCAATGGTGCCTGGTACATTGATTGCAGTGATTTGCCCAAAGGTAGTATGGTCATTTTCCAAGTTGCTATAACCATAACCTCCCAACACGTAGAGGTAGTCTCCCTCTTGATAAAACTCCATATTGGTAGACTGCAATTGCTCTTGAACAACAGCAGGCAAGGTCTCCAGACTGGCAACCCAGCGCTGCTGCTGCACAGGATCTACGACAATCAGTTGGTCATTGTGCCCTGCTAGATCAAAAGAGGCAAAAGGCTGCCGCTGGTGCAAGCCATCCAATCGTCCACCAACAATCAGCCACTGGCCATCGTGCTGGCCGTGTGCATAGGATTGAATTCCGCCAAGATTGTCTATCGTAATCGGCTCTAATACTACCTCGTAGTTAAAGGATTGGCCAACAAGTATACTGCTTAGCACGATGGCCAAGGCAAAGGTGAATAGAATACGCATAATTTGGTTCGTCTTAAATTTTAATAAAGGGGCTATATCTACCAGGCTTCTCCATGTTGCTCCTCGAAGTGCTCAGGAAACCAAACTGGGACAGGTAAATCATTATCATAGATAAACGCTGCCAGCTGCTGTATCTCTGCC
>NZ_JBOEFX010000188.1:0-4749 GCF_050633125.1 Lewinella sp. | reverse complement strand
GAGTCATTAAGCATCTGAAAAGAGTGATTTATCTGACTATTTGTACGAAACCCCATGATTTCACTAGTAGAAATCATGGGGTTTCGTCTTTAACGATAGGTTTTGCAGTTGGTTAGCACGGATTTTGATGATAATCAAAATTCGGGATGACTCATATTTGAAGATCATCTGATCATGTAGCTATTTACCAGTAGCCAACATTATCGTACATCCAGAATTTTTATTTCTACACGCTGGTTGCGTCTTCGTCCGGCAGCGGTTTCATTGGTGTCGATGGGGACATCTTTGCCGTAGCCTTTATAGCGAACTCTATTCCTAGGTATACCTTTTCTCACCAGATAATCAGCTACTGATTTGGCACGAGCAGTGGAGAGTGTCTCTGCGTAGCGAGCATCGGCCCAGCCGTTGGTGTGGCCACCTACCTCGATAACGACATCTGTATTATTAGCCATGAAACTACGAAGCTCCTCAAGAGCTGGTAAAGAAGCTGAAATAATGCGGGAACTATCTGCCTCAAACTGAAGATCGTCGAGGGTGATGGTTTTTCCGGTGGTCATTTCTGAACGTTTCACCCCAGCCAGGGTAGAGGTTGCCGTTTCCTGATTATTATTAGCAGGTGGTTCCGTGACGGGTTGTACCGGCGTTACTTGTGGTTGGTCTGGAGACCTGGGAGTAATGCTGGCCAAAGGCTGATCGGTAGGCTCAGGATCCTGAGGCCCCTCGGCTACTTCCTCTTCACAGGGCATTGGTTCCAGCTGCGAAGCATCGTCCAACAGGAGGTTGCCATTGTAAGGAAAGAGAGAAGGTGTTTGGTAGAAAACCTCCAGCACGATGTGCGAATAATTAGCACCTGGTTCAAATTTGAAATTGAATTCTTTCCAATCAGGGTTACTTATCAAAGGCGACTCATCGAGTAATTCCCGTTTGTCACAAGAACCAAAACCTCCCCATATTCGCAATTTTACTGGCTTTATGTAGTTGGCAGGTACATTCTTTTCCCGGCTTACACTGTAGTAGGATAAAGAACGTGCGAGCTTGATACTAAAGGAGTAGCAAGCACCATTTTGGAGGGGTTGACTAAGGAGCTGACCGATGGATTCCCATGTGTCGTTGTCTCGAACTACCATTCCAAGGTAGGTGTTCCCAGAATACGCAGGTTTGGTTACCTGGAAGGTAAACTCGGGCTGTATATCGGGAGGAGATTCACTAAGTGGACCACAGTTAGTCCAGTACCGAGGGGTCTGGCTATGGCGAGGCATATCTTCGAAAGAAGGGTTGTCTAGGGTGATAACTTCTCCTTGCGCCGTCACCGTAGTGGAGGCGAAAATAGTAAGAAGTAGTAGACTCATAGCTAATGGCCAAACAAATTTCATTGGCTTCGTGCTTTTAAAAATCATCAAGGAAGACAAAATTAACGCTTATTGTGGACTAATAACGTTCAAGGGGGGCGAAATTGTTATGAATAGGGGCCTAAAATGCTGGCAATCGTGCAGGTTTTGCTATGAAAATCTTAGGTGGAGGGGGAAAATACAATGTTTTAGGTGCGAAGCCCAAGACACTTCTTGAAACTTCGCACCTAGGGATTGCTATTTAAAGGCATTTATTCCCGTAACGGCCATTCCTGTGATCAGGAGGTGGATGTCGTGAGTACCTTCGTAAGTAAGTACTGTTTCAAGGTTCATCATGTGGCGCATTACCGGATATTCGTTGGTAATACCCATGCCACCATGGATTTGGCGGGCTTCGCGGGCTACATCCAGTGCCATGGCTACGTTATTGCGCTTGGCCATACTGATTTGTGCCGGGGTTGCTTCTCCTTTATTGGCCAGTGTACCCAACCGCCAGGCAAGCAACTGAGCTTTGGTAATTTCAGTGAGCATTTCAGCCAATTTCTTCTGCGTGAGCTGGAAGCCGGCAATAGGCTTGCCAAACTGCACACGTTCCATACTATAGCGTAGGGCAGAATCGTAGCAATCCAAGGCGGCACCGATAGCACCCCAGGCAATACCGTAGCGGGCTTTGCTCAGGCAAGAAAGAGGGCCTTTTAGCCCTTGTACATGCGGCAATACATTGGCCTTGGGTACACGCACATCTTCAAAGACGAGTTCACCTGTGATACTAGCACGTAATGACCATTTGCCATGAATTTGCGGAGCACTAAAGCCTTCCATGCCCTTCTCAACGATCAAACCGCGGATAATGCCTTCTTCGTCCTTGGCCCAAACGACAGCTACGTCGGCCAATGGAGAGTTGGTGATCCACATTTTAGCACCGTTGAGGATGTAAGCATCACCATCATCCTTGATATTGGTGACCATCCCGTCGGGGTTGGAGCCGTGATCGGGTTCGGTCAAGCCAAAGCAACCAATAAATTCACCGCTCCCCAATTTGGGAAGGTACTTGCGTTTTTGTTCTTCTGAACCAAAACGATAAATCGGGTACATCACCAATGACCCCTGGACAGAAGCCATAGAGCGGATACCAGAATCGCCACGTTCCAGCTCTTGCATGATCACGCCATAGGCAATTTCATCCATACCGCCGCCGCCGTATTCTACGGGAATGCTAGGCCCAAAAGCGCCGATATCGGCTAGGCCTTTGTATAGGTGAGTAGGGCATTCGCCACGCTCTGTGTATTCTTCAATAATAGGAGAAACCTCTTGCTTTACCCAATCACGTACTGCGGCGCGTGCCATGCGGTGATCTTCATTGAGGAGGTCATCTACCAAATAATGATCGTGAAATTGGAAGCGGTCTTCCCGAGCTTTCTTTTCGATGATCGGAGAACCAGTACCGTTATTGTTCGTTGCCATATCGCTTTTTAGCTTTGGTTAGGGGAAGAAAGAAGTAGCTAAAATCTTCTGTCTTCGTAAATTTTGGCAAAGGTACGTTTTTCGCTTATTTTCTGCTCATTTTGTAGCAAGTGTGACTGGTTTTTTACGTAAGCCGAAACAAAAAGGGTGCTTAGGTAATTTTTTTGGGCCTCCCCCGTCGTAACGGGGGCGCTACGTTGCGCAGTTCGTTATTCACTCAGCCCTTCGGGCCTACCCGTGCCGGGTAGCTGCTGCACATCGCTAGGCCTAGCGCATTTATGGTTAAATAATCATAATTTGGCACTAAACGATTTACCTACAAAGCAGTCTTAGCAGAAAAAAACACCCATGAGATTGTTCTGTACTTCATTCGTGCTGCTTTTGTGCTCCTTATATTTGAATGCGCAAATCATTGAAAAGCCACTTGGTTGCTTTGCAGGCACCAACGGTACCAATCCCAATGTCGTTTCCCACCCTGAGGCTCGAGGTGTTCTGTTGACCGAAAAATGGTCAAATATTGAATCTACACCAGGAGTTATTGATTTTACCTTACTAGATAACAAGATCAATATTGTTAAAGCTGCCGGTTTGAAATACGCGTTAGCTATTTCAGTGGGAGCGTTTGGTAGCCCAGTATGGCTTACGGAATCCTTAGGAGCTGATCATTTTGATTTCGAGTACCAAGGCCAAAATTGGAAGTTGCCATTATGGTGGGATGACATTGTCGAAGAAAGACTCGATGCTTTAATTGCTGCACTAGGGGAGCAGTATGCTGCTGATACCTTACTCTCGCATGTTTATGTATCGCAGATGACGGTAAATGGGATAGAAGGCCATTTGAATGGGGTTGACATGGATGCTTTTGCTTTAAGTGGGTTCACCAATGAGCAATGGATCACTTGCGCAAAAGCAACAGCGCTGAAATTCGGGGAGGCATTTCCCAATAAACCTATTGTTTTTGAAGTCCATGAAATAGACAGAGATACGATAGTTCCTGCAACAATCATAAATGACCTAGTTAATGAGGAGGAACTGTGTGAACGGATTGGATTAGGAATGTGGTGGATTTCAGGGAAAACCTCCTATCAGCCTGATTTAATAACATACATTTCGAATTTCCAAGGAGATAAATATGCCCAGGTTATTGGCCGATCAGATCAGGTAGAGCGGTTTCAGGATAGTTTGTACAGTACCGTTTTTACGCAAGCCAAAACATTGGGAATTCGTTACATAGAGCCATGGCCTTACGAATTTCAATATCATACTTATGATAGTTTATTGCAAGATTTTAATGCTTGGGCAGATAGCAACTTTTCTCCTTCCGATACATGTGCTGTGCTTAGTAATGTAACGTTTTCTGCAAAAGAGGAGAGGAGTGTAATGGTTTACCCCAACCCCACCCAAGGGCCATTGTATTTAAAGACAAATAGGTACACGGGAACGGAAATTTCAGTTTATACAACAACAGGGCAGATGGTCATTCCTCCTACAAGTCAAAAGGAAGTGGACATGAGTCATTTGCCACAAGGCGTATATTTTGCGTTGATAAAAATGGCAGAAAATATAATTGTCAAGAAGATATCGAAAATAGACTAAGCTAGATTTTCTGCGAACTTTTACCAGGTTAAACGCATCAAAATAGAATGGTCAGCAATACTGATAATTAAACAGAATAGCCCATTTTCTTTAAGTTTAGGCTGTTGAAATCCCGTTAAATCCGTTAAAAGCTGAGGGACGATAACTGAAAGTAATTCGTGTTCTACTAGGTCATGCCTGCTGAGAAGTTTTGGTACGTTTAGCCTAGACTTTTACCGAACGTCACACCAAATGAAGGAGATTCAAGGTCGTATAGTGATTGGGGATATTTTACTTGTATTGCTTGTTTTTTTAATGTTGTTGCTCCACGACCCGCATGGCGGGACCCACCCTATATCTG
>NZ_JBOEFX010000187.1:0-874 GCF_050633125.1 Lewinella sp. | reverse complement strand
TAAGAGCTTGTTGGGAAATTTTATTTGGTCTAAGTAAATGGTCATCAGCGTATCTTTAGGTCGACCAAAACTTCAAGATATGCAACCCAAATATGAGCGGCTCACTGATGACCAGTGGAAAGTTATCAAACAATTTATCAACTGGCAAAGAAAGCGGAAAATAGATTTGAGAGATGTCTTTAATGCTATACTGTTTGTAACCAGAAGTGGCCTGCAATGGAGATGTTTAGAGCAAACCAATTTTCCTGATTGGCAAGCGGTTTACTACTATTTTAAAAAATGGGATAAAGAGGGTACGATCTACGAAATCAATTTGGCATTAAATCAACTGGAACGTTTACAAAAAGGTAGAGAGCCCTTGCCCAGCTTAGGTTTAGTAGACTCGCAAAGTATCAAGCTAATGCCAACTTGCCACATAGAAAGAGGGCTCGATGGCAATAAAAAAGTGAATGGTAGAAAGCGTCATATTCTAGTTGACATCCTAGGTCGAATATATGATTGCCATATTCATTCGGCTAATCTGCACGACAGTCCTCAAGGATGTAACCTATTAAACCGATGTCTTGACTTCGGTGATCGCTTAGAAACGATCATGGCGGATAAAACCTATCGTGGTACGTTTGCTGATGCCGTAGAGGATTGTGGTATGGAATTTAAAATTCCTCATCGGCCAGATGGTACCAAAGGTTTTATCTTAGAGGCCAAGCGTTGGATAGTAGAAAGAAGCTTTGCTTGGCTAAATTTCTTCCGCCGTGTAGTCATTGACTATGAAAAAACGATACAAAGTGCTAGAGCTTTTGTGTTATTAGCTAATATTTCAATGATTCTTTGGAGAATAGATTATTCTGCGTTATAAAATTTCCCAACAAGCTCT
>NZ_JBOEFX010000186.1:0-1487 GCF_050633125.1 Lewinella sp. | reverse complement strand
AAAAGCATTGTACACGGGCAAGCGCACAGCATGCTGGTTCACCGCACAGGCCTCCCCCTGCCGATCCGGGTGTTCGATCACAGTGAGGCTGAGAACCCCGTTGGGAGAAGAGACATATATTTTACCATCCCGCGCCAATTGCCCCATAAAGAAGGAGGCAGGAAACCAGGGGTCGAGTGCGCCGTCGAAGACGGCTACGGTATCTTGCGTAGCAGCAATGTCTTCCGCGAATAAATCGTACTGGAAGATGTAAAACTGATTGATCACATAAAGGAAACGAGAATCGTGAGAGATAGCGGCACCAGCCGTAACTCCTTCAACAGGCAATGAAATTTTAAGTTGGTTACTGATCATTCCGGAACAACGATCAAAATCAAAAATATCAATAAAGGTACCAATGGCCGTAGAGACACCATTATAGAAAATGAGCTTGCTACCATCGGGTGTAAAATGTGCCTGACCGAGCCCCGAAAGAATGGTATCATTAGACATAATATCGCTTTCGCGCACGATACCTTCTGGTTTTACCTGAAACCTCATGAAACGGTTACTGTCCCAATAGGGCCAGATAATCCACCAATCACGGCCATTCGCATGGCGGGTGGCGGTGAGTTGGCCGTATGGTAAACGTTCATCTTCAATTAATACCTCATTTTTTATTATTACTTCGCCTAGGCCATTATTTGCATTAAGGTTAATTGTAGAATAAAATAGCGTCTCTCCTGGCACCCTTTGGATATCCTCGTCATAGGCAGCATGAGTATTTACTATTATGTATAGATTGTCATTCTCAGGTATAGGGAATATTAAAGCTCCTTGGGGAATATTGTAACCTAAATCAAGGGTTCCTAAATACATGCTATCTCCATTTACCATCAAGAAGTGTTCCTTATTATAAACCTCTTCTCCATTGAAGTAAAATAATAGCTCCCCGTTAGTTTCACTAATGGAAGTATTATTAGTTCTCATTCTGAAATTTATTTCAAGTTCTTCGCTGATGGAGAGTTGGTTGTCGTTAAACGTCAGAAACGTTATCCCAAAAGAATCTTGTTCCGCTATTCCACCACCATACCCCAAAAGCCAAGTATTATCAGGAAATTGAGCAAATAATAAGTTAGTGAGCAAAATCAAGCCAAAGAGAATGTGTAATGATTTGTTCATCTATAATAAATTAGAGGCCAGAGCGAAGACCTCCTTCGCTCTGGCCAAATGATCACTTAATTCTATTTACTGACAACCAGTTTGTGATTTATTTGAGAACCGTCGGTTAAATGCAGCCTAAGCAGGTAAATACCTGCGGCAAGGTTGTCTGCTAACTGATAGCTACTTCCGGTAGAGGCAACCAACCAAGTTTGGTGCAGTTTACCCGAAAGATCGTAGAGTTCTACCCTTTGCAGTTCCTCCAGATACTCGCCACTAATACGCAGATACTTACTGGTAGGATTGGGGTATATCCGCCATGATTCGGGGTCTGTTGCTTCATCGTC
>NZ_JBOEFX010000185.1:2138-2443 GCF_050633125.1 Lewinella sp. | reverse complement strand
GATTATAAGGACATATAAGGGGTTCTTTTTAATACTAACCGGCTGTCTAAGTTCAGCTAGGAATCTTTCTGCTATCTTGGTGTTTCCAACAAACAATAAACTTATGGCTTTGATAAAAAGCGTGCGTGGCTTTACCCCTCAGTGGGGAGAGAATTGCTTCTTGGCTGAGAATGCTACCCTTATTGGTGACTTGACCATGGGTGACGATTGCAGTATCTGGTTCCAGGCGGTGGTTCGTGGCGATGTGAACAGCATTCATATTGGCAACAAAGTCAACATACAGGATGGGGCCATCATTCATGGTA
>NZ_JBOEFX010000185.1:0-2094 GCF_050633125.1 Lewinella sp. | reverse complement strand
ACTATTGGCAACAATGTAAGTATTGGCCACCGCGCGCTGGTTCATGGTTGCACCATCCACGACAATGTTCTCATAGGAATGGGGGCCATCGTTATGGACAATGCAATTGTAGAAGAACACGTACTTATAGCAGCTGGTGCTGTGGTACTTGAAAATACCCGCTGCGAAAGTGGCCATATTTATGCAGGAGTGCCTGCCAAGAAAGTCAAAGCTTTAAGTCAGGAACAATTTGGCGACACCATAGATCGAATCTCTAATGCTTACCTGAAATATGCAGGCTGGTTTAAAGAGGAGTAGCGTTGAACACTACACATTCAGCGCAAATGTATCAAAATAAGAACGTCCTAAAAATTCAGCTATTTAAACGGTATAGACCACGGATTTAACAGATCAGACAGATTTGCACGGATTTTAAATCTGTGTAAATTCCGTTTTATCCGTGTTCTATCCTGATATATTTGCACTACTATACATTGGTCTGCAAAGTAAACTCTTGGTATTCGTTACCTGCGCCTTCTGTTGTCTTGCGTTCATCGTGGGCATCTACGGCTTCCTGCACACTCATAAAGAAGTTGTTGGCACCTATTTTTTTCACCAAATGCCCCTTAACAAGTGCATCTCTGACGGGGCCCTTTACGCCCGTAAATAATAGCTTACAATTTCTGGCTTTCAGGTCTTCCAAAAGATCTTCCAAGAGGTGCAGCGCACTACTATCAAGGGTATTGATGCTTTCTGCATTGATAATGAGTGCATCCAAGTCGGGACCTTTGGCGGCCATCCATTCATCGATCCGCTCGCGGAAAACATTGAGGTTGGCGAAATACAGTTGCGCATCAAAGCGTACGATCAGCAAGTCCTTGCGAATTTCTACTTGCTCAAAACGCTCTCGGTTACGATAAAAATGAGTAGATGGCACCTTGCCCAGTTGAGCAATATGAGGACGGGTGGTTTCAAAAATAATCATCGCTAATGACAGAATAACACCCACACCAATTCCTTGCTCAATGCCCAAGCTTAACGTTGCAATAAAAGTGATGACCAGCATCCAAAAATCAGAACGATCTGCTCGCCAAAGGTGTACAGCTTCTTTGATATCAATCAATCCAAAAACGGCTACCATGATTACAGAAGCCAGGATAGCTTTGGGCAAATAATAGAAAAGTGGTGTCAGGAATAACAAGGTGGTAATAATAAGTATGGCACTAATAATCGATGCCATACCTGTTTTTGCACCCGCCTGATCATTAACGGCAGTACGAGAAAAACCGCCCGTCACCGGGTAAGCCTGGAAGAAAGAACCACCTACATTGGCCAGCCCCAGGGCGATGAGCTCCTGATTAGGTACTACTTTATAATTTTTATGCTTGGCTTGGATGGCCTTCGCCACAGCAATACTTTCCATAAAACTCACCAGAGAAATAGCTAGTGCAATGGGTAGTAATGACTGAACAGTAGCCAGGCTAAAATCCGGTAAGCCAAAAGAAGGTAAGCCTTCGGGAACGGTGCCTACTATTTTCACACCATGATCAACGAGCCCCATACCCCACACGGCCAAAATACCGAAGAGCACGGCTAATAAAGGGCCAGGAATAGCCTTATTGATTTTTTTCACGCCCATAATGAGGGCGATGCCCGCAATACCAATACCAAAGGTGGCCCAATTGATTGCTCCTATTTGCTCAACAGCCTGGATTAGTATTTCGTGTATATGGTGGCTTCGGTCAAGGTTCACACCTAGCAAATGCTTAAGTTGGCTAAGCCCAATAATTAAAGCCGCTGCCGAGGTAAACCCGCTAATCACCGGATGGGAAAGAAAATTGACCAAAAAGCCCAATCGGAATAAGCCCAGTAAAAACTGAATAACCCCTACCAGGAAGGCGAGCGTGATCGCCAGCATGATATAAGTTTCCGTACCTCCTTCGGCCAAAACGCCAATGCCGGCAGCGGTCAGTAAGGACACCATTGCTACCGGCCCCACAGCCAATTGACGAGAGGTACCCAACAGCGCATAAATAATAAGCGGCAAGGTACTGGCATAAAGGCCATAAATAGGTGGCAAACCGGCAATCATTGCGTAGGCCATCCCCTGCGGGA
>NZ_JBOEFX010000184.1:0-8266 GCF_050633125.1 Lewinella sp. | reverse complement strand
GTCTAAACCCTTCTCTGATGTATTATTTTTACATTCTCTACAGCCTCAAAGATGGTCGGTTATACAAAGGGGTCAGTTCCGATCTGCCAGCTAGAATTTTACAACACGATGCCGGGCGAAACAAATCTACAAAGTACCGCAGGCCACTCATCTTACTGTATTTCGAAATTTTTCCAGAAAAACAGCAGCACTACAGCGAGAACGCTGGGCCCAGTTCTTTAGAAGACGGAAGCCAACTGCGCCAGATTCTTGAAGACCGCTATCTCCTAAATACCAACGGGAAAATTTTCGACCAGTCCACCAAATGACTTTGATTACGCAACCCAGCTGGTTAGGATTCATAATCCCGAGGTCGAGTGTTCAAGTCACTCTCACGCTACGAAAAAAGAGCTCGAATGGTAACATTCGGGCTCTTTTTGTTTTTAACACCTCAAAGTCAGCTCCATAATGCCGGGTTTCATGCCGGAGCTGATGGAGTGAATATCTTTAATCAACGCCAAAAATTTCAGCCAGCTTCGCCTCCAACTGCGCGCCGCGCAAACCACGAGCGATGATTTTACCTTCTGCATCCAGTAGAATGGTATGAGGAATAGAGCTCACACTGTACATCTGTGCCACTTCGTTTTTCCAGCCCTTAAGGTCGCTGACTTGTAGCCACTGGAGGCCATCCTGCTCAATCGCTTTTAACCAACGATCTTGGGTTCTGTCAAGACTGACGCCTAGTATTTCGAAGCCTTGTTCTTTGTAAACATCGTAGACGCGCTTCACATTTGGGTTTTCCTTCCGGCAAGGGCCGCACCAGCTTGCCCAAAAATCAATGAGCACCACCTTGCCGCGCAGATCGCTCAGGCTGATAGACCCGCCATCTGGCGTAGCTTGCGTAAAATCAGGAGCTTCGCCGCCAATCAGGAAGCTTTTTTGGCTTTCGATTTGTTTGGCCAAATCAGTTGTAGCCCGTGGATCCAGCTCGCTAAAATGGTCGATAAACTGCTGAGCATAATCAACAAAAGCAGGATGGCTTTTTTGTTTCAAAATAGAAATAATACCTCCCAGGGCCAGCTTTTCTGCCATACTACCTTGGGGGATATCAGTAAAGATTGGGTCTACGGCAGCAGTAAAGGCTTCCTTGTCTGTATACACCTGAGAAAGGGTGTTGGTATAGTTTTTAAAACTCTCATAAACCCATGGTAACTCATGGTATGCTTCGTCTTCCCAATCTACAAACTGGAAGAATTCGCGTGCAAAGTAGGCTATTTCGTTATCGTACGCTTCTTCTCCATAATTAAAGTAACTCAGGTAAGTATTGAGGGCTGCGACCCTGGCAAGGAAAGGGTTGGCCGTTTTCAACGAATCCAATAAGCTGATCCGACGCTGATCTACCACGGCCATTTTTTGGATAGCCTGGGGTTTTAGTTCTGCATTACGAAAACTCATTCGATACATTTGTACCGCCTGCTGATTTTCCTGGTTGATCGCATTAAAAGCGTCTTTCAGCGACGAATATTGGTCATTGATAACGGAGTTTTTGACCGCAAACGGAAGTTTGCCGTTGCAGCTGGTGTTGAGGATTACGCCTTCCTCTTCCCCTAGTACAATGGGTTGCAGTTTGGTAGGATCAGGACCGAAATAGTAAAAACGGTGTCCGCCTGCTGGAATTTCAAATTCGTAAATATTATCGTTGCCACTAGCGGCTATTAGGGGCTTGAAAGATGTGCCATCAAAGGTATACAAAGCCAGGTCTTTCGTACAGCCTTGGGTTTCGGCTTTCACCATAAGCGTGTTTTGCGCCTGAAGTAAAAAACCAGTCAGAAAGAGAGAAAGTAAAATCGTATAACGCATCGTATAAGGATTATAATTTTTATACACCCGGCACTAAGTAATCTGGAATATTCTCACTTAGTGCCGGGTATACTAAAGAAACAAAATTAGGTCTTATTGAGCGGAATGACAACTTAAGAGGGTGTTTGGGGCTTCCGCTGATAAGTAAAGCTACCAGATACTTCGATAAAAAGCTATCTCTCGTCGAAACAACGGCACCTTTGCCAACCTCTTACGATTAGAAATCGTTTATTTGATAAAGATTATTTCCTGAACCCTCAGGTTCTTTATATTTATACCTGAAAGCCCCAACAACAAAACAATAACCTCTTCTGACAACTTTGTGGTTAAGCTAAAGCCCGAAATTATCAGAGAATCAACAACAATAACGACATGACTACCCAAGGCTCCTTTCAATTTGGTGGCAACAACAAAAGCCCCTTCCAGGGCATCGTTGGCATCGTGGTAGCTATTCTTTTCTTTTTTGCCCTTTTTTACTTTGTACAGATTCTATTTAAGATTCTCTGGTTTTTGTTACCAGTAATGGTCATTGCTACTGCAATTATAGATCATAAAGTTATCCTCAATTATTTTGGTTGGATTGGAAAGCTATTTAAAAGCAACGCAGTGGCCGGGATAGCGATGAGCGCGCTCACTATTATTGGCGCGCCAGTCGTATCTCTTTTCTTGCTGGGAAAAGCATTACTACGCAAAAAGATAAAAGATGTACAAACAGAGGCAGATCGCCAGCAAAATGGCGAGTTTGTAGAATACGAAGAACTGGACAGTGAAACGATGGACCTTCCTACACTGGAGCCACCATTACGCGCTGATCCTCCTCCGAAGAATGATACAGGTTATGACGATATGTTCCGGTAGCCACTTCGGTATAGAAGTATCTACTAGAAGATAGAAAGAGGAGGCTGCGTTATATAAAATAGGACGTTTCCATCCCTCTACGCAATGATCATGTAGATGACCGATTCTCTAAAATTCTACAAAAAAATAAACGAGGGGGAACTCTTTCCTCGCATTGCTGGTTATCCTCACCAAATAAGCAAATAACATGTATTCAGCACAGCACATTTTTAAGATTTTCGGTAAAGGGCTAGCGCCTTAACGGAAGTCTTATGTCCTGGCTGTACAGTGCAAAAGCGCCTTCCGTTGATTCGGGAGGCGCTTTTGTTATTATTTGAAATGCTTGTGTAGCGTAATTGGTTAACGCATCCGTCTGATACGCGGAAGATTGGTGGTTCGATTCCATCCACAAGCACTCAATAGTCTACAAAAAAAACTGACTGGGTAGACTATATCCCTTCAAAGCATTGCAGGCGATGCACCGGATTTTTGCTCCGGGTAACCAGGTTCGATTCCTGGTGAGGGGACTTTTATTTTTTTATAAAGGGAACTTAGCAAAGATGGTCTATGCGCCGGATTGAAGCTCCGGAAATGGTGGATCGTTACCACCAGTTCCCACAATTAGAAGGAGAGAAAAGGCTTCATCATAAAGCTGCTCTCTAGTCACTCGCCATCGCCATCGTCGCCATGCTCACTTTCGTATCGGGTACGGCCAATAGCTGGCTCGCGCAAGCTTCCATAGTCGCACCGGTTGTAAGTACATCGTCTACTAGTAAGAGGTGCTTGCCAGTGATGAGTTGGGGCTTCTTGACCCGAAAGGCAGTCTGTGCATTTTCCAATCGTTCCTGGCGTGATTTACGGGTCTGCGACTCGGCATGTTCTGGCCGTTCGAGAGCATAAGGGTAATGGGGTAACTCCATACTTTTCGCCAGCCCTGCCCCAAAAGCAGCGGCCTGATTGTATCCGCGTTGGTGCTGCTTGCGAGGATGGAGGGGTACGGGCACAATGGCATCAATGTCCTTGAAGTGATCTTGCTCGCGCAACTGCCGCCCAAATAATACACCCAACTGATGGCCAATTTCAGGTTTATGCTCGTATTTGAGCTGATGAATCAGGCGTTGTACTCGACCAGATTTAGAAAAATAATATTGGGCAGCCCCTGACTGTAATGGCACCCTTCCCCAGAAGATTTCTGTAAAAGCGTTTTCCTTTTGTTCGTACTGCTTGGTTTTGGGTAGTTGAAATTCACAACTCAGACAAAGCAGTTCGTCATTTGGCGGCAAATTACTCCCACATGCCAGACAAAGCTTCGGATAAAGCAGGTTGAAAAAATCATGCAACCAACGAAAGTGGCGGGTATTGATATTGGCCAAGATGGATTGGTTTTAAAGACTAATTACCGCTGCTAAGCTACTAAAATTTGTCAGAGAAATTGTCTGAAACACTGGAGGCCACGCTAGCAAAAGGTATGGAGATTCCGCAACAGACTCTTATCTTCCGCAAAAAAAAGAATGTACCTCTTATGTCCACTCCTAGCTTGCCTGTTTATCGGGGCCAGAATCTTGAGTTGCACGTAACCTGAGATGACGAATGATTCTACGGGATCAGAGCAAAGTCCGGTTGATTGGTTGTTTCGTCAACGGGCTTTTCCTGCCGGGAAACTGGATGGTGTTGCGTATAAAAGCGCCCTTAAGCGACGTGCTTTATTGGCGAAAACTGGCAGGATATCAACGGTGATTTACCAGACATTCCTGTCAACGACTTGGTGGTTCACCCCGATAATGGAATGCTGCTTTTTAGCACCAACTGCGTTGATGCTGAAAAACAGTGTGTTCATATCGCTTACCTTGTTATTGGTGCATAATTTTAGTTGCTCTCTACGACAGGACTTATTTTTGGAATATGAATACAAATACATTGCTCCAACGCTATCGCCCACTTTGGTTGGGCGCGCTGATTACTTTCTTTTTTATTGTTGTCCTGCGGATGATTGGCTTCCTGCTCATTGACCCCAACGAGACGGCAGCCAACCTGACTATTTTCACTATCTGGTGGCTGTTTCTTGCTTTTTTGTTGTACCGCTTTGATCGGGTTACACACAAAATGCAGCTTCTTGGGCATATGGGGATCATGGGAGGACTGCTCGTTTCGGCCATTGTGGTAGGCAGTTCCTCCGCTATCGACGACAATCCGCTGACCATTACCCTTTTGGTTGCTGCTGCGCTCTACCTGCTACGCTGGATGGCCCCTGCTTTTTTTCGGCTGTACCAGTGGGTCATTGTAGGTAGCTACGTGGCGCTCCTGGCTGTTTTTGCAGTCGCCCGTTTTACGCCCGATTATTTTCAGGCCAATTCTGATGTATTGTACGCGGCCTTCTTTTGGCCGGTGCCGTTGTTGTTGCTGCTTTGGGTTTACCAGCAATGGAAGTGGCTGAAATCCATCCGTGCAGAGAAAGCCGAAGCCGAGCTGGCCTTGCTCAAATCGCAGATCAACCCGCACTTTTTCTTCAATACCCTCAATAACCTTTATTCCCTCACCGTCGAGCAATCGCCAAAAGCACCGGAGATGATCGTGAAGCTATCCGAGATGATGCGTTACACTATCTACGAAGGGAAAAAGGAATGGGTACCGCTGATGGAAGAAGTAACCTATTTGCAAAACTACCTCGAACTTCAGGAGATCAGGCATCACCACCAAGTTCGTATCAGCTTCTATCAGGATCTTGATGCGGGCGTTGAAGTATCGCCGCTGCTGTTTATTGTCTTATTGGAGAACGCTTTCAAGCACGGTGCCGAACATTTACTGGAAGATGCTTATATTCAGATGAAGCTTGTCGCAAAAAACAACCAGATCGTCTTTTCTATAGAAAATAATTTCGATCCCGAAGCACAAGTCGCAACGACTGACGGTATTGGCTTGGAAAACCTTCGCCGTCGTCTCGACCTCGTCTACCCTGCTAATTACACCCTTGAAACGAAGACAGTAGACAATGTGTATCAAGCTGTTTTAACTATAGGATAACTACGTTTAATGATCAAATACCTTATTGTCGACGACGAACCGCTAGCTCATAATCTCATCCGTAAATTTGCGGATGAGATTCCGCATCTGCAACTCAAGCAGCAGTGCTACAACGCACTCGAAGCACTCGCTTATCTCCAGAAACACCAGGTGGATCTTATTTTTCTCGACTTGCACATGCCCCGGCTCTCTGGTTTCGATTTTCTGCGTACCCTGGCCCAGCCACCCAAGGTGATAGTGACCACGGCCCACAAGGAGTTTGCTCTGGAAGGCTACGAGCTCAATGTAGCCGACTACCTTCTCAAACCCTTCTCTTTCGAACGTTTTCTCAAGGCTATCAATAATGCTTTTCCGGCACAGGCACCTGCGCCACCGCCAGTATCTAGGCCTACTACCGATGCCACCTTACAGCGCTTGTTTGTCAAAGGCGACAAAGCTTACCACAACCTCCACTTGCCGGATATTTTGTTCCTCGAAGCTTACGGTAGCTACACCAAGGTTCACCTCCCCACGGGCATGTTGCTCACCCACGCCCCGCTCTCTTTTTACGTCCAGCAATTGCCGTCAGTGACTTTTTTGCGCGTCCACAAATCCTTCATCGTCGCCACCACCAAGATCGACCGAATAGCTGGCAACCGCATCTATCTGGCTAACCACGAAGTACCTATTGGGCAAACCTTCAAGCAGCAGGTAATGGCGTTGTTGCCGTAGGGATAGGCGGGTTTTATGTTTTTAGGCTGAACCATATAAGAAAGCTATTCAAGGAGGAACTTAGAACCCTTTCCTTCTTCTCAAAAACGAAACAAGCAGTAGTGTACATTACATCACTACTGCTTGCTCCAATAAAGAAAGGGTAATAATAAGGCAGAACCCTACTCCACCAACCTCACATCCCTAAGCACATACATCAACTGATTGATATCCGAGTCATTTAACTCCAGGGTGCCTTTAATTCTTATGGCTTCCGTTTTGTACTGGATAGCCTCGTCGGCGTAGACTTCCATGACCGTTTCTGGACCGGCACCGCCACAGAAGAAGCACATATTGTAGGGGAAGGCCGAAAAGATGAATTCCGTATGGCTTTTGTAACCCTCAACGGGGATGACATAGCCTTTGATTTCAATTTCCTGTCCCTCTAGTGCTTTTACTTCTTCACTAAAAACGGGTACGTCGACCTTGAATCCCAAGAGTTCATCGTACTGTTTGGTGTAGGTTATTTTGGCTAAAGACTGCCAAATATTTTCCGTGGTTTCCTGGCCGTATACAACGCCAATGCTAAGAGCGGAAAGTAAAACAATGCAAAGAATACGCATGATTTGGTTTTTGTTCCTTAGTATAACGCAAAGATAAGGTATTCGGCTTGTTACAAAGAGGTTAAAGTTTTAGAAGAGGTAAAATGATTGATAATTATTTTCTGAAACATTAACTAAATAAAAAACCAAATTAGGAAAATAAGGTAGAATATTGCATTGAATTTCGTGGATTCAACTGACCCGATCTTCCCATCATTTCATGCACAAGTCTATTGTCTTTGCAGCCTGCGTAGGTCTGCTCATCCTTTTTAGCGGAGAGCAGCGTTCTATGCCCCTGAATCCTACTATTGTTGCCCCCGAGGCAGACACGGTCGTTGCACCGTTAAGAACCTTAGTAGATGAAGAATTACAACTCCGATTGGATGGTATTCTAAATCAGCGATCGGATTGGAAAAACTTGATTAGCCACAAGAAAATGGCGGTGAGTCTAGTGGATTTACAAGATCCAGAGCTTCCTCGTTTTGCACAGCTTAATGGCGACCATATGATGTACGCTGCCAGCCTGCCTAAAATTGCAGTACTTCTGGCCGCTATGGATGCTATCGACAAGGGAGAGCTGAAAGAAACTGCTGAGGTAAAACGAGATATGCGGTTGATGATCAGCCGCTCGGACAACCAGGCTTCTACTCGAATGATTGACCGGGTGGGCTTCGATAAAATTGAGGCCGTGCTTACCGATCCTGAGTACAGGCTCTACGACAAGCAGCAAGGTGGTGGCTTGTGGGTAGGTAAACGCTATGGCAGTGGGGGAGGGCGGCACCCAGAACCCATGAAGGGTTTGAGTCATGCTGCTACCAGCACCCAGGTTTGCCGGTTTTATTACTTGCTGGCAGAAGAGGCCCTTGTGAACCCGGAACGCTCACAACAAATGATGAATATCCTTGCTGATCCGGCGCTGCACCACAAGTTTGTCAATACCCTTGACCGCATTGCTCCGGAGGCGACGCTGTTCCGTAAGTCTGGCTCTTGGAAGACCTATCACTCAGACTCTGTTATGGTACTCGGGCCAGATCGTCGGTATATCCTCGTCGCTCTCATTGATGATCCTGCTGGAGAATCAATTTGCAGGGAACTGGTACTTGAAATAGAAAAAGTGTTAGCTGCTACGCCATAGTTATTACCTGCTTTGAGTAACGTAAAACGCTCCGTTCAGCTTGCTGAACGGAGCGCCAAAGTCGCACACATTACCTTTATATAATCTTATACAACAGCCGCAAAAGCGTACTGAAATTTTAGCTTAGAGCTTGTTGGGAAAT
>NZ_JBOEFX010000183.1:0-16921 GCF_050633125.1 Lewinella sp. | reverse complement strand
TCAAACCAGAGATGTTCATATAGCCATTGGAAGAATAGTTGGTGCCAATCCATGTGCCAGAACCACTTTGTCTGTACTGATAATCCGCAAAAGTTGCATTCCCATTGTAGTTCAATGTAGCTGTTGTGTTAGCAATATTACTTGAGCCTACCTCATTAGCAGCAGGAGCATTACAGCCGCCACCACCACCGCCGGTCGTCGTGAAGGTTTTAGAAGCTGACCATGCTGACCAATTTGATCCACACCATATATTGATTTGGTATTCGTACTGTGTTCCAGCAGTCAAACCAGAGATGTTCATATAACCATTGGAAGAATAGTTGGTGCCAATCCATGTACCAGAACCACTTTGTCTGTACTGATAATCCGCAAAAGTTTCATTTCCATTGTAGTTCAAGGTAGCCGTTGTGTTAGCAATATTACTTGAACCTACCTCATTAGCAGTAGGAGCATTACAGCCGCCATCACAAGGTGCACAAGAGCCACCGCAATCCACACCGGTCTCATTTCCATTTTGGATACCGTCATCACAGGTGGCACCGCCGCCGCCGCATCCCGATGATAAGCAACTTGCATTGGCTACACTATTGCGAGTAACATTTCCTGGCTGAGGGCCAAAACCTACATTGAAGCTGATTCCTGGACCACCCGCAAGATGGCAATAAGACATTATAGAACCACCGCCGGCAGGATAACCAGGAGATCCACAACTTCCTTCTACGGTATAGCACCCGTCAATAGCAGTATTATTCCCGTTCCATACACATGAATGTGTATGATAAGAACCCAATAAGTGTCCAAACTCATGGGTTATTACCCCCACAGACCATGAATAGGTGGGAGCCGCACTGTAAGTATTATAAATGGACGCAAAACAAAGGCTTAAATCTACATTGCTATTACAAAGTCCAGCATAGTAATTGGCTACACCACCACTGGCTCTGTAAGAAAGTAGAATTCCAAGGTCACCATTAATACTGTTGGTGTTAGCAGCGAAAGAATTTAGCATAGTGACACTGGTGCTACCATTATAGGGGCTGGCTACATTCCAAACTACTATCTGAGAAACAACTGTTGAAATTTGTTCATTAGCGTACAAGGTGCTTACCTGATTCATTAAACCAGTAATATAGTTTGTAGCACCCGCTGTGCCTCCCTTGTCATCATAGATATCTTTGTCCACTTCAACGTAAAACCGAACGCAATCACCCACGTCTCTGGCGTTTTCATCAAATTCAAGTTGTTCGTCGCGGTATACGCCCCCATCATACTCCGTACCACATTCAATACCTAAATCTGACAACACATTTGCATCGTCATAAATGATATGCTTTTGATTAGAAGTTCTGTCTTGGAGCTTTCCAATAACAAGGTTACCCTCGTCGGAACTTACAAGCCCTGTTACTTCATCCTTGTAAATACTGATGGCAGCGATTGAGTTATTGTCACCTTTAATAATGCCTCGATAGTGGAGCCCCGTGTTTACTTCAACAACGGAATTATCAGAACGCTGCACTACGGTGAAGTCTGAACTAAAAATGTCCACTGCGACAAGTTCTAGTTCCATGCTTTCCCTGAAATTAATGGGAATAGAAAGTGTCATAGCAGAAGGCATATCACGAATCAATACCGCCAATGCTTCATCATCAATATCAAAAAGATCATACTCTTCAACCTGCCTATCGACTTGAGCAAGGGTTCTGGAGGTTACTAGATCTATATTAAAAATATCTACTTCTTGAAAATAGGGTATCCTGTATTTTGATTGAGCTACAAGGTCAACTGGTTTTCTTGATTCTATTTGACTAAAACCGCTGAAAGCCAACATGGTTGCCAGTACAACCAAGAGAGATGTTTTTAATTTAATGTTTTTAATTTTCATGCTAGATGTTTTAATAAAATAAATAAACAAGCGGTTTTGTTAAGCAAATAATAAGTAGAAGCAACTACCTCCATTTCTTATTCATTTCTCTAATTTTAAGCTTGGCTCCGACGCTAAGGGACGGTTCCTTAGGCCATTTTGACAAAATGTAAAATCAAAGTGTAACTCGATGATGTATTAATAAGAAGTTGCTATCAAAACCATACCTTCAAGGTAGTTGATTACAATTGACAATAAATAAATTAGACAAGCAATGTGATGAGTTGGGCAAATTCTGTGACAAGGCGCTTTTTTTTGTCGAAATGCCGTTGAAATTATCATAATTATCTCCTTGTATTCATGACCTAGCGACTAAGTAGTCCCCCAATAAGCTAAAATGAAAATCATCCTATCCATAATATTGACTATCCTCTCTTGCACCTTATTTGGGCAGCAGTTAAGGTTTAATAACGAGCTTGTTGATACTATTTTCATTCAATCCCATGTAAGTAGCTATCAGTTTGACGATCAAGGCGCAACAAAAGGAAAAGCTGACGTAATTTCTATAACTTTCGACCTCGCAAGAAACCAGTATGTCATTGATCAGTGCTATCGAGACGAATACATACGTACCACGCGACCAGACACCATTAAAGTTGACACAAGAAACTATAAAGTAAAAATCGGAAGATCCATTAACACCAAAGAAATCGAAGCTTTGTTCACTTCTTTATCAACGCGTATAGACCAACAAGCGCTTTTTGAGCAAATTGACACAACTGAACTCAAAAAACACCTTACTGAGAAACAAATCCGTAGAGTCGCAAAGTGGTATGAGGTTGATTGGAAGTTTCGCAGGAGATATTCTACCAAAGAAGAGAATTCCGCGTTTTTTGAATCGTGCAAATCATTGGATACCCTAAAAACATACTTAATAGAAAGGTTTGATACTTCAGGATATGCTATAATTTCGGACTACTCAAGCACCATAAATATCAGAATTTCAACCCGCCAAACAGAATATAGGTTTGAAGGAAAGTATCCCAATCCGGTCAAGCAACCATGGTATAATCATACCGATACTTATCAACTATTTGGCCAAGCAGTACTAAATCTTAACATAAACCAGTCTTTAAGAAAACTCCTGCCAAAAGGTTTTTTACTTAAAGAAACAATTTCAACAGTAGCCTTAGTAGATGATTACATTGTTTGGTACCTTGAAAGGCGAGGCATGAAGTATTAATTACACCAACCACACATGCAAGTACCAAAAATAGAACTATCCATAATAGGTGGGCAACGAGGAGTACAGCTAAACACTACAGTATTCCCCATCATCTGCCCTAAATGCAACAACTATTTTGAAGAATTATACCACCATAAATCATCAAGATATGGCTTTGTCGGGACGGTAACATGTAATTGTGGAGAGAGGGTCAATTTGATTGACAGTGACAACTTAGTCGATTATATAAAGTGCCACACAGACAAAAAATCGGTGGTCTTGGACTTTGGAAAACTATTTCAGTTAGAACTAAAAAACATAAAACAGCTAAAAAAACAATTAGGCTATGACCTATTTGAGCATCACATAAATGAAACGATAGCCTTGTCTGACTTGGTTGAAAGTATAGAAAAAGAAACGGGAATCACGGCAACTTCTATTAAGAGCAAAATCCCATTGCCCGTAGAGGTAAAAAAATGGATGGCCTTATTAAGGGGGCCCTCACTCCCCATAAACACCTTGGCGAACAGGAGCCAATGAAGCCTCCTCATCAGCAGCATACAAGCGAGACTTTATCACAAAACGGATACCCATTGGTATTTCTAAAGAGAAACTTGCGCCTCTTCCTTCTACCACATCGACTGTTAGCTGCGTGTGTTTCCAGTATTCAAATTGGTCTTTTGACATATAGAAATCACAGTGGTGTACTTTTCCAAGCCAAATATCAACTTCGTTAATCATTAAATCCCCTTTGGGAAAACACATGGGCGAGGAACCGTCACAGCAGCCGCCACTTTGGTGAAAGATTAACTCACCATGTTCTTCTCGCAATTGATCAACTACCTTTTCAGCTTTCGCTGTCATCAATACTCGTTCTATCATTTTATAGTATTTAATAGGTATCGGATTCCTAAAAGGAACCCGATACCGTAGAGGCTTTTTGGGGGAATTTCCTAAAAGAAGCCTAAAGCATTTTTATCATAAGAAATCAGCATATTTTTGGTCTGACGATAGTGGTTGAGCATCATCTTGTGGGTTTCACGACCGATACCCGATTTTTTGTAACCACCAAACGGCGCATGAGCAGGGTAAGCATGGTAGCAATTCACCCAAACCCGGCCAGCTTGTACAGCTCTTGATATCTGATAAGCTTGGTGCATATCTCTGGTCCATACACCTGCTCCTAAGCCATAAAGCGTGTCATTTGCAATTTCAAGGGCTTCCGCTTCATCCTTGAAAGTCGTGACACAAACTACAGGGCCAAAAATTTCTTCCTGGAAGACCCGCATCTTGTTGTTACCTTTCAATATCGTTGGCTGAATATAGTAGCCACCTTCCAAGCCGTCATTTACAGCCGCAGCACCACCAGTCAAAACCTCACAACCCTCTTCTTTTCCGATCTTGATATAATTCAAAATCTTCTCATATTGGTCATTAGAAGCTTGCGCGCCCATCATGGTACTTGGGTCAAGGGGGTGACCTAGTTTTATAGCGTTTGTTCGTTCCACTACGCGCTCAATGAACGCATCGTAAATACTCTCCTGTACCAGAATACGCGAGGGGCAAGTACAAACTTCTCCCTGGTTGAGGGCAAACATTACCGCTCCTTCCAGACATTTGTCGAAAAAAGCATCGTCGGCATCCATTACGCTTTCGAAGAAAATGTTAGGCGATTTCCCTCCTAACTCTAGCGTTACCGGAATAATATTTTTAGAAGCATACTGCATAATCAGTTGCCCGGTAGTCGTCTCACCTGTGAACGCAATCTTATTGATCCGAGGACTAGAGGCCAATGGCTTCCCTGCTTCAAGGCCAAATCCATTCACGATATTCAATACACCATCTGGCAGAATCCCTTGGATTAATTCTGCTAAAATCATGATCCCTACAGGCGTTTGTTCTGCTGGTTTTAGTACCACGCAATTACCTGCAGCCAAAGCCGGTGCAATCTTCCAGGTGGCCATCAGGATTGGGAAATTCCAGGGAATGATCTGCCCAACCACACCTAGTGGCTCAAGAACATTCATTGAGATAGTGGAAGAATCTAATTCACTTACCGATCCTTCCTCTGCTCGGATCACACCTGCGAAATAGCGAAAATGATCAATCGCCAGCGGCATATCCGCAGCTGTTGTTTCTCTAAGCGCTTTTCCGTTGTCCCATGTTTCTGCACGAGCCAAAACCTCTAAGTTTGCTTCCATTATGTCTGCAATCTTCAGCAGCATATTACTTCTTTCGGTAGCAGAAGAAGTATTCCACTTAGGAGCAGCAGCCCATGCCGCATCAAGAGCCAGGTCAATGTCTTCTGCCGTAGATCGTGCTATTTTTGTAAATGCCTTACCGTCTACAGGGGAAATGTTTTCGAAGTACTGTCCTTTTACCGGGGCAACCCATTTACCTCCGATATAATTATCATATTGATTTTTGAAAGCTGGCTTTTCAATCGCAATACTTTCAACTGTTGCTACATCACTCATGTCTTTCGTGTTTTTAGATTAATAATTTTATACCTTTTTTCCTTTACAGGAGAAATTAAAAATTGACATATTCTGTTGATGTAAAATTATATTCGCTAGATTACTTTGCGTTGTCGAATCCTATCAATCATGTGAACAATCCTTGCAAAGTGACTGTGTTTTCTGCTTTTACCCATGAAAATTTTGAATAACACATCGTTTTATTGATCTTTATTGGGTAGTTTGATAGATATCAGAAATTAGTACTGAATGTTGTTACCTGATAAGTTTTTAAAAAATCGTCGGCTGGAAACGCTGGTAGAAAATCAGACTTCTTATGCTGTTGAAAGTGCAGCTATGCACATTTTTGAAACTCATCAAGAAGCAGAGCAAATTCTACTTAGGTTTAATGAGCCAGTGCTGGCAAGTATGCTGGTTGGTAAAAAGGTGATGCACCTGGAGAACATGACTGCTTTTGATTTCTTGCCTGGAGAATCCCTGGTTTTACCTTCCAACGAAGTGATGTGTATTGATTTTCCAGAAGCGCAGATGGATAATCCGACGAAGTGCCTTGCAATGACCATTGCAGAAGATAAGATTAAAGAGACCGTCAATTTCTTAAATGAAAGCCGAGCGAAAATAGATGACGAATGGCAATTTACAGATTACAATTTCCACTTCACCAATGACATTGCTATTCAGCAGATTATACATCGCCTGTTATTTCTGTTTACAGAAGATCATCTCTCCAAAGATGTTTTTGCAGATTTCATGCTACGCGAGCTGATTATCCGAATTTTACAAACTGAGGCAAAAAAAATATACACGGAAAAAACGATGCAGCTAAGCAGTACTCATCGCTTGGCTTATATTATTGAGTATATTAGAAAAAATTTAAGCAAAAACCTAAGCATCAAGGAATTAAGCGACAAGGTGTTTATGAGCGAGTCGAATTTTCATAGGGTTTTTAAAAACGAGTTGAACATCTCTCCTGTCGATTTCATCAATAATGAACGAATCAAATTAGCGACAAGCCTATTGCAAGACCCCAATAATAAGATCAAAGACGTCTACTCAGCATGTGGCTTTAATAGTTTATCCTACTTTATCCGAATGTTTAAAAGGAAAGAGCAGCTTTCGCCGAAAGAGTATCAATCTAAATTGCAGCGATAATACTGAAACATTAATTATTTATCTTTGCCCGCATGCTGCACAAAGTCTTGATAGAGTACCGATAAATGGATAATAGGATAACCATAATATTACTCCTAAGCCTCTCTCTACTAGGATGTAAAGGAAAAGACACGACATTAGCTCAGGAAGATAAATTTGAATGGAAGAATTCAGCCTGGGATCATAATGAGTTTAAATCAGCTATTGATTCTCTTAGTTATAAGATAGATAGTGGCGAATATGGCTTTATTGATGAAGTGTTTATTTCAAGAAATGACTCGATCGTTTATCAAAAAGAATTCAACCTCAACTATACAGATATTAGTAAAGGAATAAGAGGCAAAATGGGGTGCGGTAGTAATGCCTGCGAAGATTCAAGTAAAATACATATTTACAACTACTATCACCCAAAGTATCATCCCTATTATGTTGAATCAAATATGCATACGCTTCAATCTATCACCAAATCTGTTGCAAGTACCATTGTAGGTGCAGCAATTAACAATGGTGATTTAGCAAGTGTCGAAGCGCCTGTTTATCAATTCTTCACCAATTATGAACTAACAGATTCCTTGAAGCGTCACCTTGAAGCAACAACCATCAAAGATGTCCTGACCATGCAATTAGGGTTGGTGTGGAAAGAGTTTGGTATGAGCCTAGAAATGGAAACCAATGTTAGTGAAATGGAACTGACAGAAGATTGGATAAGGTATATTTTAAACCAACCTATAGAAACAACACCAGGAAATAAGTGGAATTACAATAGTGGAGCAAGTCAATTGTTGGCTGAAATAATTAAAGGTGCGACTAGTCAAACAATTGAAGACTATGGCAATCGAGTCTTGTTTGAAAAGTTAGGCATAGATGCGTATTATTGGAAGAAAACGCCCCTGGGGTTACCAGACACAGAGGGAGGGTTATATCTAAATGCGGAAGACTTAGCAAAGATTGGATTATTGCATCTTCAGGATGGTATTTGGAATGGAGAAAGGCTTTTGCCTAAAAACTGGGTCAAAGAAGCATTTGACAGACAAGTCAAGGATATTTATCAAGATGGAGGGAAAGAAGGGTATGGTTATCAATGGTGGATAACAGGAGATGAACCACCCCTGGCTGTCGGATTAGGATATGGGAATCAAATTCTGGTAATTATTCCAGCACAAAATATAGTAGGCGTCGTTTATGCCTGGAATGTTTTTGATAATAAAGCCAAGTATATTTTTAGAGACTTTGTTGATGTCTTGAACACAGCAGACAATTACTAATCTTACATTCCGCTTATGATAGATTTATCTCATGCTGAGGATCAAATTCACTGTGTCACGAGCTTTCAAGACCTCGTTTCCACGTCTTTTCATGGGAAAATGAATGCGATTTGTTGGAACCGTAAACTAGTAGGTGATTTTTCTGAGATTGTTAAAAAGGTGGAACTAAGTGAAAATATAGTAACACTTGATCAAGAGCAACTTCATGGACTTGAGTTGAGTGAACAGGGGCAGCTCGCTCGTGAAATTCTTTTAAATGACTTGAATATACTGGAAGCGTATGGCGCAGCTCCAACCCTTAATATTATCAAATGTTATGAGAGGGATGATAGCTTCCCGTTTTTGCCAACCGATGTTTATTCTTTTCATGTAGATCGATCCCCTATACCAACCGACACCTTTTTATGTACTTATCATGGCGAGTCGAGTGATATATTACCAAACTCACAAGGCACACAGAAAATACTTATTCCTGAAATACGTGATCAACTCAAAAAACTCTATGATGGAGCAGAGGAAGGTTTCGAATCTTTTTTAAGTGAATATTTTTTTGATCTACACTACCAGGCTAAACCTACGGCACACCCTATCAACCTAGGCATTGGTCACTTATGGAGGTTGGCCATTGATCATCCTGAAAGCCAGGTTCCTCCTTGTCTTCACCGTGCGCCGAAGGAAAAAGATGGACAGCATCGGTTGTTGTTGATCTGTTGAATATAAAATTCCCTGTCCCCTATTTAATACTTTATATAAAAGTGATAAACACAGCATTTTTCTGAATGCTACGTGTTTGTATGTTTTACTCAAAGATACCGTGCAAAGAAAATTTTAAATGAGTAAAATTTATTATCACTTCAGTAAATTGAGCCAATATAACTCCATCCAGAAACCCTGATTACCAAGTTCTTCCACGACCCCTCCTAATTCCTCCTCTCCTAGTGACAAATTGTCAGGTAAAACCCTTATCTTTGCCGCCGCAAAATGAGGAAGTATGTATAATGACAATCCTACCCTGGAGGGCATCACCAAGCATGTGGATGAAACCAAGCAGGGAGAAGTATTTTTTACAGAAGGAAAGAAAGGTGACAAGCATTTCTATATTGAAAGCTATGGTTGCCAAATGAATTTCAGCGACAGCGAGATTGTTGCCTCTATTCTAGGAGAAGCTGGCTATCAGCCAACCCGCAATATGGAAATCGCTGACCTCATCCTGATCAACACCTGTTCTATCCGGGAAAAGGCAGAGGATACTGTGCGCAAACGCTTGCGTATTTTCGATAAAGTAAAGCGCCAGCGCCCTGGCACCATGGTCGGTGTTCTCGGCTGTATGGCGGAACGCCTAAAGAGCAAATTCCTCGAAGAAGAGCAGTTGGTAGACCTTGTGGTAGGGCCAGATGCTTATCGCGATCTCCCCAACTTGGTTGCAGGAGCGGAAGAAGGCGACAAAGGTGTCAATGTATTCTTGAGTCGTGAAGAAACTTACGCTGATATCAGCCCGCTGCGCCTCAATAGCAATGGCATCACCGCTTTCATTTCTATTATGCGAGGGTGTGACAATATGTGCTCATTTTGCGTTGTACCCTTCACGCGTGGCCGCGAACGTAGCCGTAGTGCTTTCAGCGTTATTGCCGAAGCAACCGATCTGTTTGAACGTGGTTTTCGCGAGGTAACCCTCTTGGGGCAGAATGTAGATAGCTACAAATGGGAAAACCCAGAAACGAATACCACCGTTAATTTTGCGGATTTGCTCAAAATGGTCGCGCATGTTCACCCCGACCTGAGAATTCGTTTCAGTACCAGCCACCCCAAAGACATCACCGATGATGTACTCCATACGATGGCCAAGTACGAAAACATTTGCAAGTATATCCATCTTCCTGTACAATCTGGCAGCAGCCGTGTACTGGAATTGATGAACCGCACCTATACCCGCGAATGGTACATGGATAAAGTACGTCGGATTTACGAAATCATGCCTGACTGTGCTATCAGTTCTGATGTAATCGCCGGGTTCTGTACAGAAACAGAAGAAGAGCATCAGGAAACATTGAGCGTGATGGAGTTTGCAAACTACAGCATGTCCTACATGTTCTTTTATTCTGAACGGCCAGGAACAGTGGCAGCACGTAAGTATGAAGATGACATTCCACTGGAGGTCAAAAAACGCCGTTTACAGGAAATTATCGACCTGCAAACTCCAATGAGCTACCGTCACAATCAGAAAGACATTGGCAAGACGTTCAAGGTTTTAATTGAAGGAGAATCCAAGCGTTCAGATGCCGATTGGAAAGGAAGAAATTCTCAGAACAAGATGGTCGTTTTTGCCAAGCAGGGCGTCCACTCAGCAGGTGACTACGTTTACGTAAAAATCAATGAAGCAACCAGTGCTACCCTGATCGGTGAAATGGTTGCCGGGCCTGGTGCCTAATATCAAAGAGCGTTCAACGCAGCAAAAGTGGAGCTAAAGTTCCAATTATTTTTTGCGCAATATAAAGAGCAATATGGCTGATCAAATTCAGCGGATTAAACAGAGGTATGGAATCATTGGCCGCACAGAGGCTCTGGATCGTGCACTCGATACTGCGCTACGAGTTGCCAGTACCGACCTGAGTGTGCTCATAACGGGTGAGAGCGGGGTTGGTAAAGAAATCTTTTCGCGAGTTATTCACGACAACAGTCCTCGTAAACACGAAGGCTTTATCGCTATCAACTGTGGTGCGATCCCCGAAGGAACCATCAACTCCGAGCTGTTTGGTCATGAAAAAGGCGCATTCACCGGAGCGGCTGGAGAACGTAAAGGTTACTTCGAGACTTATGATGGTGGCACTATTTTTCTGGATGAAATCGGAGAAATGCCACTCAATACGCAAACCTTCCTGTTGCGGATACTAGAGTCTGGGGAATTTGTACGGGTGGGTAGCAACAAGGTTCAAAGAACCAGTGTACGCATTATAGCCGCCACCAATGTCAACCTGCGGGAAAACGTCCAGAAAGGCAAGTTTAGAGAAGACCTTTATTTTCGACTAAACACAGTGCCTATTCAGCTACCGCCACTGCGGGAACGGCGCGAAGACATCTACCTCTTATTCCGGAGATTTGCCCTTGATTTTGCGGAAAAATATCGATTGGAACCCCTGGAATTAACACAGGATGCACGCCAATTGTTAGAAAATTATAGCTGGCCAGGTAATATCCGTGAACTCAAAAATGTTGCTGATCAGTTAAGTATTCTCTCCGAAGAACGTAACATTGATGGCGTTGCTCTTCAGCGAAAGATGCCGCAACTCAACCAGCGCCACCTTCCCTCAATAGCAGGGCCTAGTGGTGCTGACGGCCTCCAAGAACGAGAGATCCTTTACAAGGTTCTATTTGATATGAAAAAAGACCTCAATGATCTTAAATCATTGGTGTTTGAACTCATCTCGACCAACAACCTGGAAATGCCCGATGCGCAGCAAATGAAGAACCTCCGCCTTCCCGAAGGCAGCAGCACTGCTAGTGTTATTCAGCGCATGGAAGAAGAGTATCCTGAAAGCCACACTCCTTCATCACAACCGAACTACCCTCCCAGAAATTTTCCAGAAACTGATGGTGACTATGAACCAATCATCCTGAGTAATAATCAGCGGCGGCAGTATGATGAGAGTGAAATAGTAGAAGAGAACCTGAGCTTGGAGGACAATGAACGTCAGCTCATTAACAAAGCCCTCGAAAAACACCAGGGCCACCGCCGAGAAGCAGCACTGGATTTAGGTATTTCAGAAAGAACCCTCTATCGTAAGATCGAAAAATACGGTCTGTAAAAGAGAAGCAAAAATAGTACATCATGATGTTGATCAAGCAAGCCCGTATCGTTAATCGGGGCACCATTACTGAAGGAGATATCCTCATTAAGAACGGGAGAATCGTAAAAGTAGGCCGCGACATCTCAGCTCCCGAAGCAAAAGTAATCGATGCTAAAGGTCAGCTTGCCATTCCTGGTATTATTGATGATCAAGTACATTTTCGCGAACCCGGATTGACCCATAAAGGGGAAATTTACACCGAAGCCAAGGCGGCTGTCGCCGGAGGGACAACCAGCTTCATGGAAATGCCCAATGTTAAGCCTGCTACCCTTACCCAGGAATTGCTGGAAGCCAAATACCAACGTGCAGCACAGTGCTCTTTGGCGAACTACTCTTTCTACATGGGCGCTTCTAATGACAACATCGAAGAAGTCCTTAAAACGAACTCCAAGAACGTCTGTGGCGTAAAAATATTCATGGGTTCCAGTACCGGCAACATGCTGGTGGATAACAGAAAGACCCTTGAGAACCTGTTTTCTAAAGTACCTATGCTCATTGCCACCCACTGTGAAGATGAAGCAACTATTCGTGCCAATATTGCCAAAGTAAAAGCAGCTTATGGAGAGGATGTACCTATGGAATTGCATCCGATCATCCGTTCTGTAGAAGGTTGCTACAAATCTTCTAGTATGGCTGTTTCTTTGGCTAAAAAGCATAATACTCGCCTGCATATCCTGCACATCTCCACAAAGGATGAGTTGGCTTTATTCCGCAACGACATTCCACTCGAAGAGAAGCGTATTACCGCTGAAGTATGCGTGCATCATCTCTTTTTCAACAGCGAAGATTACGCTACCAAAGGAGTTAATATCAAGTGGAACCCTGCCGTTAAAGGTCGCGTTCATCAAGAGGCATTGTTTCCTGCTTTGCTTAGCAATAAGCTCGATGTGATTGCAACCGATCATGCCCCTCACCTACCGAGCGAAAAAGCCAATAGCTACTTCAATTGCCCATCAGGAGGCCCCTTGGTACAGCATGCACTAAATGTTATGCTCGACTTTTACCACAAAGGCCAAATAAGCATTGAAAGGATAGTAGAAAAAATGTGTCACGCCCCAGCCGTTTGCTACGAGCTGGAAGATCGTGGCTACCTGGAAGAAGGCCAGTGGGCAGATATAGCCCTGGTCGATGAGCAGGCTAGCTGGACCGTAAAGCCTGACAATATCCTCTACAAATGTGGTTGGTCTCCATTCGAGGACTACACCTTTAAGGGTAAGGTAAATACAACCATTGTAAGCGGCCACTTGGCCTATCATGAAGGAAAGTTTGATGAGACGCAGTGGGGGCAGCGGCTGACTTTTGATCGGGATTAAAAAGTAGAAGAGGTTACAAATCCCCACAAAAACGCCCCTTCCGTAAATGGGCCCTCCTATTTAACAGTAGTACGCTAAAATTTAGATAATTTAGGCCGTTCGTTTACGTTAATATATCTGTTCAAAAAATGCCCGCTTGGCTTGTTATCCCGGCGTTTTACAGATTGCTAAACCCTCTTATGCCGCTTAATAGATTATCTATATTCTTGCTTTGTACCCTGCTCAGTTGGTCTCCCCTGCTGGCGCAACAGTTCTTTCCAGTCAAGCTCAATAAGCAATGGGGCTTGATCAATACTTCCGGGCAATTGGTCCAACCGGCTATTTATGATGCCATCGGAGAATTTAAGCACTTTGGGTATGCAGTTATGCAAAAAAATGGCCTCGTTGGCTTACTAGGCCCCAATGGAAAAGAGAGCTTACCCGCTCAATACGACGATATTAAAGTACTCGACAACCGGCTGGTAGCTGTGATGGAAAACAGCGAATGGCGTGTTATCAATCACCTTGGCGAAACAGTGCTCGACAAAGGGTATCAAAGGGTTCAAATTTTGACACCTGGCTTTTTAAAATATCAGACAAAAGGAAAATGGGGTTTGATAAAAGACAATGGAGATCAGGTCATTGCCTCAGAATACGACAAGATAGAGCTACAGGATGAACATTACTTTCTTACGCAAAAAGCAGATCAGTTAGGCTTGGTCAATAAGAAAGGAACGATCTTGATTCGCGATATAGCCACTGACATTAAAGTCAGTGAAACAGGCTTGATCTTTTACAGGAAGGGGCGTTTTTGGGGGGCAGTCAGTGAGGCTGGGACCGACGAAATACCCGCCGTTTACGAATCCTACCAAGTTCTTAGCAAAGACTTCATCAAACTTTTCGCCGGAGAGCAAAAACACTTTTACTCGCGTACCTGTGCCGCATTAGTCAAGCCCAATAAGTACAATGATTTCTATGCTTTCTCTGCTGATTTCGTAGTTGCTAAACAAGGTCAACGACTCGGATTACTAAATGCTTGCGGCCATCAGGTATTACCACCTCTTTATCAAGAAATTCAAGCTTATGGCCCTGGCCTTTTCCGCGTCAATTTTGACGGAAGCTGGGGAGTTGTCAACGAATACAACCAAGCCATTATTCCGCTGGCTTATCAGTACATCTCTCCCATGCAGGAGAACGTCTGTATCGTCAAACAACAGCAATTATATGGGGTGCTCAATGTTCATGGTGACACCTTGGTCCCCATTGCTTTCAACCGCATAGAACTGGCCCCGCAAGAGGCAAAAGCCTACCGAAATACAGCCAATGGCCAAGAAGAATTGTCCTTTTTTTCGTTCAGTAAAGAAGGAAAGTTGCTTGAGAATGATCAATTCAACCAGCATGTCCGAATAAAAATAACCGGCGCAGAGGAAACCGTCACCACTAAGGGAGAAGACACGGCCGATTATCAATTAAAAACCTTTGAATGGTTTTATGAACCTACAACAGATCGCTGGGGATTAAGAAATATTTTCACTGGAGAAGTACAAGTAGAACCTACTTTTGACTTTATCAAAGTTGATAAAGAACTAGGATATACAATTGTAGGAATATGGAAATCAAATGATTACGAATTCGAGCGTAGTAGCTTTAGATTTGATATGATCTTTGGCCTAGTCCTTAATGACTTGGGAATTTTGGTTACAGAAGTAGATTTCCTCGACTTGCGACTAGAAGATTTCCGCGAAGGCTACCCTACTGCACGGGTTGTTTTTTCTAACGGCCGCCACGGATTAATAGATCAAATTGGGAGAATCGTCAGAAAGGACATCACCTACATTGGTGAATTTGAAGATGGCCTTGCTCGCGTAAGTTTCACAGGCAAGCTTACTGGTAGCCGCACACCGGTGCACGCTCTCGGCCAGTTAAGAACCTACCTCAATGGTATTCTGTCGCCTAATTACATGCTTGACTATACTCAATACGACCAATTGTTTCAACAAAATGCCTCCCTCACTTGTGAAGGCTGTGAATGGGGCTATATCGACACGCTTGGGCAAGTAAAAATTAAACCCGCGTATAGTTATGTCGAAAAAATGCTCAACGGTGCTGGTCTTGTCAATTGTGAGGGGAAATGGGGCATGGTCAATACCGAAGGCCAAGAATTGATTACCTGCCAGTACGATAAAATAGAATTCCTGAAAAGCACCGGCAACACGATGGTCAGGGTTTATTTAGAACAACCCAAATATGGATTGATCGACACCCTTGGGCAGCTTACGGTGAGTGCTATTTATGAAGAAATCGGCTCTTTTTCCGATGGACGATTAGCCGTAAAGAAAGATAATCGCTGGGGTTTTGTCGACCGCAACGGGCGAGAAGTGATCCCCTGCCGCTTTCAAGAAGTCCAAGATTTTAGTGAAGGAAAAGCCGCTGTAAGAATTGGCAACACCTGGGGCTTCATTGATATAGATGGTGATACCGTCATTCCTTTTCAATACCATGAAGCGGGGAATTTCAGAACCGGACTGGCTTGGGTAAAGAAAGATAAGCAAGTAGGCTTCATTGATGAAACAGAAGCTTTTGTAATCGCCCCCAGTTATGATCAAGCCTTCGATTTCCAGCAAGGAGTCGCACGAGTGATCATTGATCAAAAATATGGCTTAATTGATCAGACAGGTCGTTTTTTGGTACGCCCACGGTTCGCTGAAATCAGCGCTTATGACGATCATGGGCTGGCTATCATGAAGCACGGAAAAGACCAAGCCAATTACGGTTTAATCAATACCAATGGGCAAATAATTACCAATACGGATTATAAAATGATCCACCCATTTAGGGAGTCTTTAGCCAAGGTAAAAACTCGCCAAGGCTATGGATTTATTGATACGACCGGCCGAGTTGTAATTTCTCCTGAATACAGTAAGGTTGGTGATTTTCATGAAGGCCGCGCTATGGTACAGCGCAATAACAAGTGCGGTTATATCGACCAGACTGGAACCCTTGTAATCCCTTGTGCTTATTCACGCTGCCAGGACTTTAGCGGAGGCCGTGCTGTTGTTTACCAAGGCATAAAAAACGCAGGTATCATTGATCTTGATGGCCAATTGATTGTAGCTCCCAGCCTGGATCGCCTCCTCGAATTCCAGGAAGGCCGCGGATTGATGCGCGACGAGAAATACCGCTTCTATTACATCACCGAACAGACCAACCTCTATGATGGCTACTATGAACGAGCCAGCGCTTTCCGGCACGGCGTAGCTGTTGTGCAAATTGATGGCAAATGGGGCATCATCAACCAGAAAGGAATTGAAATCATCCCTCCAAAATACGACCATATTGATTCCTTCGAGGGTGGATACGCTAAGGTAAAAATTGAAGGCTATAACGGCCTCAGTAACCTAAACGGCGACTTGATTGTACAACCCAACTACGAATTCATATCCTACGCCGGCGAAGGCCTTTTCCGAGTAGAGCAGGGTGACAAAATTGGTTATTTCGATAGCGAAGGAAAATGGGTTTGGGAGTTGAATAAGTAATATGAGATTTAGGAGTGGGATCAAGAAAAACACCTCGGAGAAGTGTAGAAATGTTAATTTCTAACGTCATCGCTCATGTTAGTTTCCCAACTATCCCGACCTCCTTGGTCGGGATTATATGAAGCTGGTCCCCCGGCCAGCAATCAAGATTAGCCCATTTTACGCTGGTCAGAAGACCAGAAAGATAAGGCATCGTAGTCTGGAGACTACGACAAGCCTACATAATTAAAATGTGTCCCAACTGCTCGGACTGAAGTCCAGCCTACGC